>CAUQXM010000014.1:0-34955 GCA_963522215.1 uncultured Streptococcus sp.
TTAAGAATAACGGCAACTGGGAAAAAGAAGGTAACATCAAGGGACCTAAGGGTGACAAAGGGGAACGTGGAGAAGATGGTAAGACTCCAGAAGTAACTGTAACTCCAGGTAAAGATGGCCATAGTACCGACATTACATTCACTGTTCCAGGTAAAGATCCAGTTACAGTAAATGTTAAGGACGGAGAAAATGGTCTGAACGGTAAAACTCCAAAAGTTGATTTGCTTCGTGTCGAAGGACAAAACGGCAATCCATCTCATACAATTGTGACATTCTATACTGATGAAAACAATGATGGTAAGTACACTCCAGGAACTGATGAACTTCTAGGTTCTGAAATGATTAAAGATGGTGCTAAAGGTGCGGACGGACGTGATGGTAAATCATTGCTTACTGTAAAAGATGGTAAAGAAACTAAAGTTTACCAAGAAGATCCAGCACATCCAGGTCAACCATTGAATCCAGAAAAACCTCTTGCAGTTATTAAAGATGGAGTGGACGGTGTCTCTCCAACAGTAACAGCTGTTCGTAAGGATGAAGAAGGTCATAAAGGTGTAGAAATCACTGTTGATAACCATGATGGTTCACAACCAACTACAGTCTTTGTTCAAGATGGTGCTAAGGGAGAAACTGGTGCAACCGGTCAGGATGGACAAACTCCTACAATCACTACTCAACGTGGACAAGATGGCCAAAGCACTGTTGTAACTATCACAACACCAGGTAAAGATCCAGTAACCTTTACAGTAAAAGATGGTAAGAATGGTAAGGATGGACGTACACCAACTATTGACTTAAATGCATTGGTGGAAGCAGTTAGAAGAGGTGTTGGATCAACTTCTAATTCACAACCTTCTGGAACATCAAGAAGTGCAAGAAATAGAAGAGCATTACCAGATGAAGATAGAAGTGCAACTGAGTCATCAGAAACAGTACAACCATCAACTACAGGTTCAACAGGTTCACAACCAGCAACTGCAGGTTCAACAGGTTCACAACCATCAGCTACAGGCTCAACAGCATCACAACCAACATCAACTCAACCTAAACCATCAGGTGAATATGCGGGAACCGAAATAAAAGCATATTATGATAATAATAATAATGGTGTATTTGATGAAGGTGATGAGTTGATATCAAGTACTGTTATTCCTCCTGCTCCAAAAGGAGAGAATGGTAATGATGGTAAAGATGCGATAAGAGGAGCTGAATTATTAAGTGGAATTATAGCTCCAAGGCCAGAAGATGGTAAAGACGGTGATACTTATATCGACGCTAATACAGGTGATGTTTACAAGAAAGAAAATGGTTCTTGGAACAAGATTGGTAATATCCGTGGACCTCAAGGAGTAGCCGGCGAAAAAGGCGAAAAAGGCGAAAAAGGTGAAAAAGGTGAAAACGGAGCTAATGGAGCAGACGGTAAATCACCAGTTGTAAATGTAACGGACAATGGAGATGGAACACACTCTATTACTGTTAGAAACCCTGATGGTTCTGAATCAACAACTAAAGTTAAAGATGGTAAAGACGGTAAAACTGCCAATATCACTACAACAGAAAATCCAGATGGAAGCCACACAATTACTGTAACAAATCCAGATGGAACATCTAAAGAAACTGTTGTTAAAAACGGTAAAGATGGTAAGACTCCTAAAGTTGAAGTAACTGATAACGGAGATGGAACTCACACTGTTAAAGTTACAGATGGAGACGGTAATGTTACAAATGCTATCATCAAAGATGGTAAAGACGGTAAAGCTGCAACAGCAACAACTACTGAAAATCCAGATGGAAGCCACACAGTAACAATCACTAACCCAGACGGAACTAAGAATGAGTTTGTCGTTAAGAATGGACGTGACGGTGTTGATGGACGTACTCCAACCGCATCTGTTCGTGATAATGGAGACGGAAGTCATACAATCGTTATTACAAATCCAGAAGGTGTGACAACTGAAACCACAGTTCGTGATGGTAAATCACCAAAAGTGACTATAACTGATGAACAAAATGGAACTCATAAGATCTCAGTTCTAAATGGTGATGGAACAACTACTGAAACAATCATCAAAGATGGTAAATCACCAGTAGCAACTGTTACTGACAACCATGATGGTACTTACACTATTCGTGTAGAAAACGGTAATGGTACTGTTTCTGAAACCACAGTTCGTGATGGTAAATCACCAACTGCTAAGGTTGTGGATAACGGAGATGGAACTCACACTATCACAGTTGTGAACTCAGACGGTACAACTACAACAACTACAGTTCGTGATGGTAAAGAACCAAAACTTGAAGTGATTGATAACAACAATGGTTCACACACTATTAAAGTGACAGGTGCTGATGGTAAAGAAACTACAACTACAATCTTTGATGGTAAATCACCAAAAGCTAACATCGTTGATAACGGAGACGGAACTCATACATTAACAATCGTAGATTCTGATGGTCGTGAATACAAATCTATTATCAAAGATGGTAAAGACGGTAAAGATGGCGTTTCACCAACTGTAACTGTTAAAAATAATAACGATGGAACTCACGTTGTAACAATCACTAATCCTGATGGAAGTAAGACAGAAATGGTGATTAAAGACGGTAAAGATGGTAAATCACCAAAAGTTTCTGTTGAAGATAATGGTGATGGTAGTCATATAATCACAATCATCAATTCTGATGGAACTGTGACAAAAACAGTTATTAAAGATGGCAAAGATGGCAAAGATGGTAGAGATGGACGTGATGGTCGAGACGGCAAAGACGGAAAATGTGGATGCCAAGACAAACCAGTAACACCATCAAATGACAAACCAGTTCCTCCAACACCTAATATGCCAGAAGGACCTAAATTTGCAATGCCAGAACCACCAGTTCATGAATTGCCAGAATTTAACGGTGGTGTGCCAGGAATACCAGAAGTTCACGAATTACCAGAATTCAATGGTGGAGTACCAGGTATGCCTGAAGTTACTGAAGTACCAGAATTAGATATTCCAACAGTACCAGTACAACCAACACCAAATGTACCGGTTAAACCTGTACCAGTACAACCAACACCAAATGTACCGGTTAAACCTGTGCCAGCGCAACCAACACCAAATGTACCGACACCAGAAGTGCCAGTACAACCAACTCCAGTTGTTCCAACACCAGAAGTACCGGTTAAACCAGTACCAGCGGTTCCAGAACAACCAGTAGTACCAACACCGGCTCAACCAGCAACTCCAGTAAATGCTAACCCAGTAGTACCAACTACAGTTAAAGAAAACCATGGGGACAAATTACCAGAAACTGGAAGCCAATCTGATTATATCTCTGTTCTTCTAGGTAGCGGTATTCTATTGAGCCTATATGTAGGTCGAAGAAAAGAAGATTAATCAGCCAAAAGCAGTCACTAATTTCTCGAAAGAAGATGATAAGTGATAGATCTCGGATGAAAGAATATTCTTAGAACGATTTTCCATGATGGAAAAGACTGCAAAAAACCTTGAGTGGTAACGCTCAAGGTTTTTTTGGATGGGTGATGTTTGTCTGAAAATCTTGATTGAGTCTAAAAATGCCACCCTATTAGGTGGCGATAATTGATTTAGACTTTTAAAAATGCTTTATTTTTTACTGAATTGCTGCGAGCAAGTCTTGAGCTTGTTTCTCAAGTGAGTTTAGGATTGTTTCTTCTAGAACTAATTTTCCGTCTGCCCAGGCAGAGTCGTTGACACGTGCAGCAGTGAAATCACCAACGACTTGTGTACGGATAAATGGCAAGAGGTCCTTGTAAATAGCGAAAAGTTGATCGTGACCTGCATTGGCTACAGATGATACGGTGACAAACTTGTCTTGAAGAGCAGAAGCGCCACGTGTATCAGATAAGTCAAGGGCACGAGATAGCCAGTCAAGCAAGTTTTTCACTGTTCCAGGGATAGAGAAGTTGTAGACTGGAGAGAAGATCCAGATGGCATCCGCAGCGAGAACCGCTTCGCGAGCAGCCGCTACAGCTGGATGTGTTGGAACTTCCAAATCTTGGCTGAAGAGAGGAAGGGCTGAATAATCAAGGTAGCTAACTTCCGCTTTACCAGCAAGTGCTTTCTCAGCTTCGAGAGCCATTTGGTGGTTGAAAGAACCTTGACGTAGGGATCCGACGATAAATAATACTTTTTTAGACATGATGTGTCTCCTTTTTCTTAAAATTTCGAGAATTGCCTCGTTGTTATAAAATATATTACAACAAAAGAAAACACCTTGCAAGAAATTTGCTCAGAGTTTATTTGAAAATTAAAAATTACAGAAACTTTAGTCGTTTGCGACTGGAAAAGTAAGAAGTGTTTTTTGGATCCTGGTTTATATTTGATTTTTGAAGAGTATTCCTATATTCTCTTGTAATATGATGATATAAGTGCTAAAATAAACAAGAAAACTCGCAATAGAAACTACAGAACAGTTTTTCCGGTATCATTTCATAAACAATTAAACGAAAATAATGGCATTTTAAGAATGCTTCTAAAAGGGGTGGAGATCATGTAAGGCATAGATTAACAAGTGACGGACAAAATAAATAATAATACACTTGTTAAAGGAGAAAAGATGTTAATAAGAAATTATCGGAAAAATATTGGCCTGATGGCCGGAGTTGAGTTTTTTGCATTTCTAGGGATTACCAGTTTTTGGATTCTCTTTCTCAGTCAAAACGGAATGTCTCTTTGGCAGATTGGACTTCTGGAGAGTATCTTTCATGCGACCAGTCTTCTCTGTGAAATTCCATCTGGTATGTTAGCTGACCGCTATTCCTATAAGACCAACCTTTATTTAAGTCGTATAGCAGGGATTGTGTCTTCTATTCTCATGTTGGCTGGGCAGGGAAATTTTTGGATTTATGCACTAGCTATGGCGATAAATGCCTTGTCTTATAATTTTGATTCAGGAACAAGCGCAGCAATGGTCTATGACTCGGCTGTAGAGGCTGGACTAAAGGAGCGCTATCTATCTATTTCAAGTTTTATGTCAGGAGTAGCAGAAGGAACTCGGTCTTTGGGGACAGTGTTGGCGGGATTTTTTGTCCATGGTCAATTGCACCTGACCTACTATATCATGATTGCCACTTCTATCATAGTTCTTGTCTTGATTTGGATGCTGAAAGAACCTAGTGTCAAGGTAGAAAAAACTGATAGTGTGACCATGAAACAGATTATTTGGACTGTTAAGGAAGAGTTGGAGCGAAATCCCATGCTCTTCAACTGGATGATTTTGTCTCAGATTGTTGGAACGCTCATGTGCATGTTTTATTTTTACTATCAAAATCAGTTACCAGATTTAAGTAGTTGGCAAATTTCAGCAGTTATGCTACTTGGAAGTCTCTTGAATATCCTTGCAGTCTATCTAGCGAGTAAGATTGGAAAGAAATATGCCGCCTTGAAGATTTTCCCTATTCTCGTCCTGCTGACTGGAGTTACCTACCTGCTGTCCTACTTTGGAACACCTCTAATCTATATTTTGGTTTATTTGATTAGTAATGCTCTATATGCTCTTTTTCAGCCGATTTTTGACAATGATTTGCAAGAGCGGCTTCCAAGTGAAGTAAGGGCAACCATGCTGAGTGTCTACTCTATGATGTTTAGCCTAAGTATGATTGTGTTCTTCCCGCTGACAGGGTGGTTGATTGACAATTTAGGCTTTGTAGTAGCATTTCTTTATCTAGGCTTCTTTTTAGTCATGATTAGCCTTCTACTGCCTATATTTTTAGGAAAAATGGCTAAAAGAATGGATGATAAAGTGATTCCATAGATCAAAAAAATTTATGAAAACTTGAGTACCAAGCTCAGGTTTTTTAATAGGTTGATTTTGGAGCTGCCTTTACCGGTTTTAATCAAGAAAAATCTGTTTTGTTTGAAGGAAGAAATAAAGTGCGTTTGTTCCTATATTCACTTGTAATAAAGCCCAATAGATGGTAAAATAGACGAGTGAAAAAAAGACAAAACAAAGCAAAAAATAATCTACTGTGGCAGTATGGTCTAGGGATGACGATTTTGTTTGTGGTTATCAGTGCTTCCTTTCTGTATCTGGTTTCTCTTAGCATGAAACCCTATCAAACAGCTAAAACTGAAGGAGAAAAATTAGCTCAGCAGTATGCAGGATTAGAGCAGGCTGATCAGGTTGACTTATACAATGGCTTGGAATCCTATTATAGCGTTCTTGGTCGTAATAAAAAACAAGAAGCACTTGCTGTCCTGATTGGAAAAGATGACCATAAGATTTACGTTTATCAGCTAAATCAGGGTGTTTCACAAGAAAAAGCAGAAGCTGTTTCGAAGGAAAAAGGAGCTGGCGAGATTGACAAGATTACCTTTGGCCGTTATCAAGACAAGCCAATCTGGGAAGTCAAGTCAGGCTCTGATTTTTATCTAGTAGATTTTGAAACAGGAGCATTGGTCAATAAGGAGGGCCTATGAAACTATCCAACCGTGTTTTAGAAATGGAAGAAAGTGTCACTTTAGCTAGTGATGCGAGAGCAAAAAAATTAAAAGCTCAAGGTAAGGATGTCCTTTTCTTGACCTTGGGACAACCAGATTTTCACACTCCTGAAAATATTCAGGATGCAGCAGTTAAAGCTATTCGAGAAGGACAGGCTTCCTTCTATACAGTAGCTTCAGGTCTACCAGAATTAAAAGCTGCGGTGAATACCTACTTCGAGCGTTACTATGGCTATTCTGTCGCAAGTAATGAGGTTACCTTTGCTACAGGTGCCAAGTTCTCCCTCTATACTTTCTTTATGGCTGTAATCAATCCTTTAGATGAGGTTATTATTCCAACTCCATACTGGGTTAGTTATGGAGATCAGGTCAAGATGGCAGAAGGGATTCCAGTCTTTGTTCAAGCTAAAGAAGACAATGATTTTAAAGTCACGGTGGATCAACTAGAACTAGTTAGGACAGATAAGACAAAGGTTTTGGTTCTCAATTCACCATCTAATCCGACTGGTATGATCTATACTCGTGAAGAATTACTAGCTATCGGAAATTGGGCAGTTGAGCATGACATTCTGATTTTAGCAGATGATATATACGGTCGCCTTGTTTATAATGGAAATGAATTTGTTCCAATCTCAAGTCTATCAGAAGCAATTCGTAAGCAAACCATTGTTATCAACGGTGTATCTAAGGCCTATGCTATGACGGGTTGGCGAGTTGGTTATGCGGTAGGTGATCCTGAAATCATTGCAGCTATGAGTAAATTGACGGGACAAACAACTTCAAATTTGACATCTGTTTCTCAATATGCGGCTATCGAAGCCTTAACAGGACCACAGGATTCTGTTGATACCATGCGTAAAGCTTTTGAGGAGCGTCTCAATACCATTTATCCGCTATTATGTGAGGTCCCTGGTTTTGAAGTCGTTAAGCCACAAGGAGCCTTCTACCTCTTCCCAAATGTTAAAAAAGCCATGGAGATGAAAGGTTATACGGATGTGACTGACTTTACAACAGCTATTCTTGAGGAAGTTGGTTTGGCACTCATAACAGGAGCAGGTTTTGGAGCGCCAGAAAATGTCCGCCTCAGCTATGCGACAGACCTAGACACGCTTAAAGAAGCAGTTAAACGCTTGAAAGCATTTATGGAAAAATAAAAGAAAAAGAAAAGGAAAAATAATGACAAAACGTGTAACGATTATCGATGTAAAAGACTATGTTGGTCAAGAAGTGACGATTGGTGCTTGGGTTGCCAACAAATCAGGAAAAGGGAAAATTGCCTTCTTGCAATTACGTGATGGAACAGCCTTCTTCCAAGGTGTGGCCTTTAAACCAAACTTTGTAGAAAAATTTGGTGAAGAAGTGGGGATTGAGAAGTTTGATGTCATCAAACGCTTGAGCCAAGAAACGTCTGTTTATGTGACAGGTATTGTTAAAGAAGACGAACGTTCTAAATTTGGTTATGAGTTGGACATTACAGACATCGAAGTGATCGGTGAATCTCAAGACTACCCAATCACACCAAAAGAACACGGAACAGACTTCTTGATGGACAACCGTCACTTGTGGCTCCGTTCTCGTAAGCAAGTAGCGGTGATGCAAATCCGTAACGCTATCATCTACGCAACTTATGAGTTCTTCGACAAGAACGGCTTCATGAAGTTTGATAGCCCAATCCTTTCAGGAAATGCGGCAGAAGATTCAACAGAACTCTTTGAAACAGACTACTTCGGAACGCCAGCCTACTTGAGCCAATCAGGTCAGCTTTACCTAGAAGCAGGCGCTATGGCCCTTGGTCGTGTCTTTGACTTTGGTCCAGTATTCCGTGCTGAAAAATCAAAAACACGCCGTCACTTGACTGAGTTCTGGATGATGGACGCAGAGTACTCATACTTGACACATGATGAGTCACTTGACTTGCAAGAAGCTTATGTAAAAGCTCTTCTTCAAGGTGTTCTTGACCGTGCGCCTCAAGCCTTAGAAACCTTGGAACGTGATACAGAACTATTGAAACGCTACATTGCAGAGCCATTCAAACGCATCACTTATGATCAAGCCATTGACCTCTTGCAAGAGCATGAGAATGATGAAGATGCTGACTACGAACATCTTGAGCATGGTGATGACTTTGGTTCACCACATGAAACGTGGATTTCAAACCACTTTGGTGTGCCAACATTTGTCATGAACTATCCAGCAGCCATCAAGGCCTTCTACATGAAACCAGTTCCTGGAAATCCAGAGCGCGTGCTTTGTGCAGACTTGCTTGCACCAGAAGGTTATGGAGAAATCATCGGTGGATCTATGCGTGAGGAAGACTACGATGCATTAGTTGCTAAGATGGATGAACTTGGCATGGATCGTACAGAGTATGAATTCTACCTTGACCTTCGTAAATACGGTACAGTTCCACACGGTGGATTTGGTATCGGTATCGAGCGTATGGTAACCTTCGCAGCAGGAACAAAACACATCCGTGAAGCTATCCCATTCCCACGTATGTTGCACCGTATTAAACCGTAAATAAAAAATCAAAGTAAGAGGTCATATCGGTCTCTTACTTTTTTAGAATTAAATTTCTAGAAAACACATTGATATATATATATATATATATATCAAAATTTCCTACATATTTTGCATATAAACGTAGACAATTTAATTGAAATAATGTTATAATGTAAATTAGGGATTAAGTACCTAAGTGTAGCTGCTTTAATGTATAAATTAAGCTGGAAATGGAGGCGTTTTCTAAATACTTGGGTGTAATTCCGCAATTAACATATATTTTAAAAAAAGGAGAAACCATGTATTCAAGAATGGAAAAAAATCACGGACAAAAAGTGCAACGCTTTTCAATCCGTAAGTATAGTTTTGGTGCGGCATCAGTAGCTGTAGCAGCTTACATGATGTTTGGTGGAGCAGCAACTGTTCAGGCTCACGAGCAAGGTACATCAACTACAGTGACTAGCGAAAAGGTTAACTCTGATGCTGGAAATCAAGCAGATTCAACCATGCCTCTAGCTTCGACTGGAACTGCTACACCAACAGCTGAGCAACCATCAACACCAGCGCCTGCAGCAACGCAACCAACAGCACCGACTGAAACACCAAAAGCCGAAGAAGCTCTAGCACCAGCTTCAAAGGCTGACACAAGCAAATTGGAAGCAGCTATTGCTCGTATGGAAGCAGCTCTTGAGAAAGCAGGTCTAACTGAAAAGACTGCCTCAGCCATTGAAGCAGCAAAAGCAGAACTTGCTAAGGCTCAAGCCCTTTTGTCAAACGATAAAGCGACACAAAAAGAAGTTGATTTTTCAACAAGTTCATTGAAAAACAGAGCTTTCGTTGTTGAAAGTATGCCAAAAGCATCTGCAGACAAGAAAGAAAACAAAAACCAAGATTCACGTAATGGAAAAGCTATTCCAGGACAAGGTGAAAGTGGATTTAGAGATGGAGCTGCAACAGCTAATCCAATTATTCCTGCTACTGAAGGACCAACAAACAACAATAAATTAGGTTCAGGAAACAACCCAGCTGATGGTGTATTTGAAAGTGCAAAAAATCAATTTGGTGATATTGATTTTGCTAATGCTACAGAAAAAAGTAAAGAAGTTAAAAAACAATGGTCAAGATCTACTGCATCTCAAGGTGGGAATACTGAAATTTTAGGTAGTTTAACTTATAACTGGAAAGAAAAAGAAATTACCGCAGCAGAAGCTAACAATAATAATGCCTTGAATGGTTGGAAAATTGAAAGTGGAGAAAAAGTAACTGCAGTTAAACCTGAAGCACCAACTAATGTTTCAGCTGATCGTCCAGCAGGTTTCGATCCTAAACCATCGAAAGTGTATGATTTAGATGGAAAAGTTACTCAAAGAGATAATGAGAATCCAGCTCCAGGAAACCCACTTGGTGTAAATGCTGCTAACCAAAGTTATGCGAATGGTGTGAACTACTCAGGTATGGTAGGAACTCATGATTTACCAAAAGGATATTATCTAGAATTAGGAAAACAAGGTACAAAAATTTCGAAAGAGTACGCAGTAAATGGAAATTCTAGAGTGATGCTAAGTGCTATCACAGGTGGTGCTTATGGTAATGCCGGAACTGCTGGAACAGGTGAAAAAGTAAAAATTACTGTTAAAGACGACAAAGGAAATGTAATTGCTAGCATCAGAGATGACCGTACGATTGGTGAAAAATTCGAAGAATCACATATTTCTGAACCTGCTGGTGATGGAGGAAATGGTGACGGTTGGGCTGAATACCGTGCGATCTATGAAATTCCAAAAGATGTCACAAAAATTAAAGTTGAAATTGAAGCTTTAAACGATGGTACAGCGATTAACAATTCATATTTAAAAGGAACAAATACTAAGGTAACAGATGGTTACTTCGTTGGTGCTGTTAACTTGGCAGTTGGTACTGGTGTAGAAATGACTACCAATGTTAAAAGCAACAAGAAGGAAGGTAAGTTCGGAGAAGATAATCTGTATAAATCAAAACAAAAAGGTGAATTCGAATTTACAGTAAACAGTGTTGGTGGAACTCGTCTATACGGATCTGCAGAAACAGAAATCGAAGTTCCTGAAGGGGTAGATCTTCCAAATAATATTACAAATCCAACAGGATGGGTTTGGTTTGGAGATACACCGGTTGCTCCTAATAATATTCAATGGGATCCAGCAACTAGAAAATTAAGATTAAAATATAATACATCAAAATCTAATAACGGCGACGCTCCATATATCGGTGTAGGTTCTAATGGTGGTAAGAATGATGGAGTGCGTAAATTCAGATTGCCATTTACAACCGCTGATAACTATAAAGGTACAGCTACATTTAAAGTGAAAACATCATTACCAAATGGTTTGCGAGATGGAGAAGATAATAAACTGTTAAATACAGGTGATGTTTCTAATGCTGATGGTAAATATCATCCAGTAGTAAATGGTGTAAGAAATACTGACCAACCAGATTACTACTACAATAAAACTATTTATATTGATACAGTTAAGCCACAAACTCCAACAGTAGAAGCAGTTCATACAGACAGTGTTACTGGAGAAAAAACTGATAAAAAACAACCAACAGAATTATTAATTTCTGTACCTGCAGAAAAAGATCCTAACTTAACAGATGAAGCTAGAGAAAAACAAGATATTGCAGCTAACGATAAAAATAATGGAACCACTCGTAATGCTGATACGGAAGTAGACAATATTAAAAAAGCTATTGGTGGCTTAACTTCAATGAAAGTTACTTTACCAAATAGTAAAACACCGATTACATTAACGAAAAAAGAAGACGGTTGGTATAACGGTGAAACAAAAGTAGAAGTACGTGATGGTAAATTAGTTGTACCAGTTCCTGCGGGTACTGATTTAACAGAAGCAAGTGATACAACTAACCCAGATAAACGTATTAAAGTTACAGTATTAGACAAGGCAGGAAACGAATCAGATCCAGCATATGGAGATGTTATCAATAATGCTCCGACTGTAGAAACTAAGAAAAAAGATATCTATGTTTATAAAACTCCAGCAGATAAAAAGTTAACGGCTGATGAAGTACTTAAAAAATCAGAAGCTACTGCCACTGATTTAGAAGATGATCGTGATGGTGTTGACTCTACTAAACCAACGATTGCTGTAAGTAATGACGGTGGTTTAGATTCAACAAAACCAGGAGATTATACAGTAAGAGTTCAAGCTACAGATAGTGAAGGTAAAAAATCTAATATTGATACTACAACAGTTCACGTATTAGATTTAATTACAGTAGATCCAACAGTAACAGCTGATCCAACAAATCCAAGTACAACAGCTCCAGTATCTCCAAAAGATGCTGATACACCAGTTAAACCAGGAGATGAAAATTATGGTAAATACCCAGCTGGGGTAACACGTGATGACTTAGTTAAAGAAGTGACACGTACGGTTAAATTTATCAATGTTAATGATAAAGATAATCCAAACGCTCAACCTATCGACCCAGAAACTGCTCCAGATAGAGAACAAAAAGTTACTTACAAACGTACAGCAACTGTAAACCCAGAAACAGGTGAAGTAACATACTCTGATTGGACTGTTTATGAAGGAGCAGAAATATCAGATGCTTCAGCAGAAGATGGAAAAGGTAAATTTAATGAAGTTACTTCTCCAGTAATTGAAAACTACTTACAAGTAGAGCCTGCTGATAAAACTATCGCAGAAAAAGAAGCTCCAACACCATCTAAAACAGGTGAAGTTACTAATGAAGTAGTGAAAGTTCTTTATAAAGAAATTGGATCATTTACACCTGAGTATCCAGCTGGTAAGAAACCAAAAGATGCACCAGATACAATTAAATATCCTAACAATCCAAATGATCCAACAAAACCTGGTGATTTCAGTAAGGTAGTTATTCCTTATGTAGATGGATATGTTCCAAAATATAATGGAGTAGAATTAACACCAGTTGATCCTGCAGATCCATCTAAAGGATACAAAGTTCCAGATAACTTTAACCCAACTGATAATTTCGGTAAAACTCCAATTCAATATGCACCTGGAATTCAAAAAGCTACAGTTAACTTTGTTTCTGTAGATGCAGCTGGTAAAGAAACACCATTAGATGAGAAGTTTAATATTACTGATCTTTCAGGTAAAGCAGGAACACAAATTCCAGAAGATAAAATCCAAGCTCGTCTTGATGTATTAAAATCAATGGGTTACACAGTTAGAGAAAATCCATTCGATCAAGATCCAACATTTGATTCTGATTCAGATAAAGATCAAAGCTTTACAATTAAGTTAACTCCAAAAGTTTCAACACCAACTCCTGTTTATGTTGTGGAAGGTGATAAACCAACAGCAGAAAAACTAAAAAATGCGGTTACTACAGAAGGAAATGACAAAACTGTAGATGAAACTAAGATTCCTGAAACAAAAGGAAAAGTTGGAGATGATACATTAACTGCACCAGTAACAGTAACATACGGTTCAGGTGATAATAAACGTGAAGAAACTGTTAATGTACCAGTGAAAGTTGTTCAAGGATACCCACAAATCGTACCAGTAGATCCAAAAACTGCTCCAAAAGCAGAAGATAGCATTGACCCATCTGATTATCCAGAAGGTGCGAAATTCACTTATGAAAAAGAACCTGATACATCATCAACTGGAGATAAAGAAGTTAAGGTTATCGTAACGGATAAAGATGGTAACGAATTAGTAAAAGTACCAGCAACAGTACGTGTAGTTGGAGCTTATAGACAGTATGTGCCTGTTGATACTAAACCTGAGACAGTCTTGGCTAAAGATAATATTGATCCAGAAGAGTTTCCAGAAGGAACAACATTTGAGTACAAGGATAAAGATAATAAACCAGTAGATACAAAAACAACAGGAGATAAAGATGTTGTTGTTGTAGCAAAACTTAACGGTGAACCAATTGCAGAAATTCCAGCGAAAGTTACTGTAGTAGGTCCTAAGACTCAATATGTAGTAGCAAATCCTGAAAATACTCAACCAAAACCAGCAGACAGCCTTGTAGATAAAGAGAAATATAGCTTCCCTGATAATGCTACTTTCGAATACAAAGAGAAAGTAGATACAAAAACACCAGGTGAAAAAGATGTAACTGTAGTTGTTAAAGATGAAGGTAAAGATACAATCGTAGAAGTACCTGCGAAAGTTAAAGTGGTACAAGGAAATCCACAAATCATTCCTGTAGATCAAGGTCAACCACTTGCAGAAAACAGTATTAACAAAGGTGATTATCCAGAAGGTGCTACATTCGAATACGAAAAAGTAGATGGAAAAGATCCGGTTAATATTTCGGAAGCTGGGGATAATCCAGTAACAGTTGTAGTTAAGGACAAAGATGGTAATGTATTAGTTAAAGTACCAACAACAGTGCGTGTCGTAGATGCTTACAGACAATATGTACCAGTAAATACTGATCCAACTAAAGTGGTGCCTGCAGAAAATATTGTCCCAACTGACTTCCCAGAAGGAACAACATTTGAATATAAAACTCCAGTGGACACATCAAAACCAGGAGATAAAGATGTTGTTGTTGTAGCAAAACTAAATGGTGAACCAATTGCAGAAATCCCAGCGAAAGTTACTGTAGTAGGACCTAAGACTCAGTATGTAGCAGTAGGAAATGAACCAGATGTAAATAAATCTGTAGATCCATCAGTATTCCCTAAAGAAGCAGAAGCAAAACCTGAATATAAAGAAAAAGATATTTCTAAAACACCAGGTGAAAAAGATGTAACTGTAGTTGTTAAAGATAAAGATGGAGATACAATCGTAGAAGTACCTGCGAAAGTTAAAGTGGTACAAGGAAATCCACAAATTATTCCTGTTGATCAAGGTCAACCACTTGCAGAAAATAGCATTAACAAAGGTGATTATCCAGAGGGAGCAACTTTCGAATACGAAAAAGTTGACGGAAAAGATCCGGTAAATATTTCAGAAGCTGGAGATTACCCAGTAAACGTGATCGTTAAGGATAAAGATGGTAATAAACTTGTAACAGTACCAACAACAGTACGTGTAGTTGATGCATATAGACAATATGTACCAGTAGATACAGATCCTAAGAAAGTAATTCCTGCAGAAAATATTGTCCCAACTGACTTCCCAGAAGGAACAACATTTGAATATAAAACTCCAGTGGACACATCAAAACCAGGAGATAAAGATGTTGTTGTTGTAGCAAAACTAAATGGTGAACCAATTGCAGAAATCCCAGCGAAAGTTACTGTAGTAGGACCTAAGACTCAGTATGTAGCAGTAGGAAATGAACCAGATGTAAATAAATCTGTAGATCCATCAGTATTCCCTAAAGAAGCAGAAGCAAAACCTGAATATAAAGAAAAAGATATTTCTAAAACACCAGGTGAAAAAGATGTAACTGTAGTTGTTAAAGATAAAGATGGAGATTCTATCGTAGAAGTACCTGCGAAAGTTATCGTGGTTCAAGGTAAAGAGCAAGAAGTTACAGTGAATCCAGATAAAGCTCCAGAAGCAAAAGATAATATTAATCCTAAAGACTTCCCAGAAGGGGCAAAATTTACATTCAAAGAACAACCTGATACAAAAACACCAGGTAAGAAGAATGTAATTGTAGTTGTTAAGGATAAAGATGGTAATCTATTAGTTGAAGTTCCAGCAGTTGTAAATGTGGTAGAACGTAAAGAAGAGCCACAAACACCAAAAGAAACTGTTACAGCAACACCAATCGTGGTTGAAGTAGGAACGCCAATCACTAAAGAAGATGTGAAAGGTCATGTTAAATTACCAAAAGATGCTGAAATTATCGAAGTTGGGGAAATCCCTACAACTGAAACACCAGGAGTGAAACCAAGTGTTAAAGTGAAGGTGAAACTACCAACAGGAGAAATTGTAGTAGTAGACGTCCCAGTAACGGTAATTCCTAAACGCATTCCAGAAACTAATCCATATAATGGAGATGGATATAACGGTGGTGGAAATGGTGGTAGCAACTACAGACCAGCACCACAAACACCACAGACTCCACAACCCGCTGGACCAACTGCTCCTGAACAACCTGCAGCTCCAACAGCTCCAGCAGAACCAGGACAACCAGCAACACCAAATCAAACTCAACCAGTGGCACCAGCTCAAGTAGATGCAACAGTAGCAACTGACACAGCTGCTAAACCAGCAACACCTAAATATGTTGATGGTCAAAAAGAATTGCCTAACACAGGTACAGAAGCTAACGCTAGTCTTGCAGCGCTTGGACTTCTTGGAGCCCTAGGTGGATTTGGACTTCTTTCTCGCAAGAAAAAAGAAGACTAAAAACTCATAGTTTTTAAGAAGATGATTCGTCATCTTCTTTTTTTATTTCGGTGTTTTTACTTGCGTAAAAAAATGTTTTCTAGTATAATAGTTTATTGTGAGCGAACCTCACTTACCCCTTGCAAAGTCTTGGGGTCATTAGACCAAAAGGAGGAACATATCAATGGCTAAATACGAAATTCTTTATATCATTCGTCCAAACATTGAAGAAGAAGCTAAAAACGCTTTGGTAGCACGTTTTGACTCTATTTTGACTGACAACGGTGCAACTGTTGTTGAATCAAAATCTTGGGAAAAACGTCGTCTTGCATACGAAATCCAAGATTTCCGTGAAGGACTTTACCACATCGTTAACGTTGAAGCAAACGACGATGCAGCTCTTAAAGAGTTTGACCGTCTTTCAAAAATCAACGCTGACATTCTTCGTCACATGATCGTCAAAATTGACGCGTAAGAAGGTAAACTATGATTAACAATGTTGTACTTGTAGGGCGTATGACACGTGACGCTGAGTTGCGTTATACCCCATCAAATGTAGCAGTTGCGACTTTTACTCTTGCAGTAAACCGTACATTTAAGAGTCAAAATGGCGAACGTGAGGCTGATTTTATCAATGTCGTTATGTGGCGCCAACAGGCTGAAAACCTTGCTAACTGGGCTAAAAAAGGCTCACTTATCGGGGTGACAGGTCGTATCCAGACTCGTAGTTACGATAACCAGCAAGGACAACGTGTCTACGTGACAGAGGTCGTGGCTGAGAATTTCCAAATGTTGGAAAGCCGTAGTGTGCGTGAAGGTCATACAGGTGGAGCTTATTCTGCACCAACTGCAAACTATTCAGCGCCTACAAATTCAGTACCAGACTTTTCACGTGATGAAAATCCATTTGGAGCAACAAATCCATTGGATATTTCAGATGATGATTTACCATTCTAATGGACAACTAAAATTATAAAGGAGAAAAAACATGGCTCAACAACGTCGTGGCGGATTCAAACGCCGTAAAAAAGTTGATTACATCGCAGCAAACAAAATTGAATATGTTGATTACAAAGATACTGAGCTTCTTAGCCGTTTCGTTTCAGAACGTGGGAAAATCCTTCCTCGTCGTGTAACAGGAACTTCAGCTAAAAACCAACGTAAAGTAACAACAGCTATCAAACGCGCTCGCGTAATGGCTTTGATGCCTTTCGTAAACGAAGATTAAAGAAAAGACCCGGTTGGGTCTTTTTTTTCACGAGCCTTGAAATGAGAGAGCTAGTTGAGATCCGGGTGGATCTCTTTTTCAGACCCGAGTGGGTCTTTTTTCACGAGATAGTTTTTTTCTGACCTTGGCGTGCTATAATGGTAATAGAAAGAGTAAAGGTGGGTAAGTCAAAGATGAATTGTACGATTAGAAATATGATTAAGTCTGATATTGAATCCTTATCTCATGGATTTATGAATCAAGGTTGGCATGGTAGAGAGGAAATTTTGGCTAGATATTTTCTGGAACAGGAAAGCGGGGAGAGAGAAGTCTTAGTTGCAGAGATTGATGGTGCTGTAGCGGGCTACGTTACCATTTTGCCCTCTGCTAAACATGGTCCTTTTGCAGAAGTCTATCCAGAATTATCAGATTTTAATGTGTTTGAGCCTTTTCGAAATCAAGGGATTGGGAATCAACTGCTAGAAGAAGCAGAAAAACGAGTCAAGTTTGTTTCGAGTAAGGTCACTATTGGTGTAGGTTTGCACTTAGGCTATGGCCCTGCCCAGAGATTGTATATCAAACGAGGCTATATTCCAGATGGGACAGGTGTCTGGTATAGAAATAAACCGCTAGAAATGGGTGCAAGTTGTCAAAATGATAATGATTTAGTTTTATACTTATCCAAGGACTTACAATAAAACTGGAAACTTTTTGAAAATAGGGGATTTATCTACTTTATGGTATAATGGAAAGAGTTAGATTGAAAGAGGTAGTGAGATGGATGCCAAATTAAGATACAAGGCAAAGAAAATCAAGATTGTCTTTTTTGATATTGATGATACATTGAGAAATTCCAAGACGGGTTTTATTCCAGCTTCAATCCCAACTGTTTTTAAGCAATTACGTGAGAAAGGAATTTTGACAGGTATTGCTTCTGGACGAGGGATTTTTGGTGTCGTGCCAGAGATTCGTGATCTCAAGCCTGACTTTTTTGTAACCCTGAATGGGGCTTATATCGAAGATAAAAAAGGTCAGGTTATTTATCAACATCAGATCGAGAAGTCAGATGTTGAGGAGTATATCTCTTGGGCTAAGCAAGAAGGAATTGAGTATGGCTTGGTTGGGAATCATGATGCCAAGTTGTCGACTCGTACCGATATGATTAGTGAAGCTATTAATCCAATTTATCCCGACTTAGATGTAGATCCAGATTTCCATGAAAAAGAAGACATCTATCAGATGTGGACTTTTGAAGATAAGGGAGATGACTTGCACTTGCCTGATAGTCTCTCAGACAAACTTCGCATGGTTCGTTGGCATGAGCATTCGTCTGATATTGTGCCGATTTCAGGCTCCAAAGCGACGGGTGTGGAAAAGGTTGTGGAATACCTTGGCTTGAAACCAGACAACGTCATGGTTTTTGGAGATGGCCTCAACGACTTGGAACTCTTTGATTATGCTGGAATCAGTGTTGCCATGGGAATTTCTCATGATAACATCAAAGAAAAAGCAGATTATATTACAAAAACATTAGAAGAAGATGGCATTTTTGATGCCTTAGAAGGATTTGGTATGGTAGAAAAAGAATTGCATTTCCCACAAGTAGACATTGAAACAGTAGAAGGTCCTATCGCGACTGTTAAGACCAATCACGGAGACTTGCGTATCAAGCTCTTCCCTGAACATGCTCCTAAAACAGTGGCTAACTTTGTAGCTCTTTCTAAAGATGGCTACTATGATGGTGTCATTTTCCATCGTATTATCAAGGACTTTATGATCCAAGGTGGAGACCCAACTGGAACTGGTATGGGTGGCGAGTCAATCTACGGCGAATCATTTGAGGATGAATTCTCAGAAGAACTTTACAATATCCGTGGAGCCCTTTCTATGGCCAATGCTGGTCCAAATACCAACGGCAGCCAGTTCTTTATCGTGCAAAATCAACATTTGCCTTATTCTAAGAAAGAAATTGCTCGTGGTGGTTGGCCAGAACCGATTGCAGAAATCTATGCCAACCAAGGAGGGACACCTCACCTAGACCGCCGTCACACGGTTTTTGGTCAGTTAGCTGATGAAGCATCTTACGCAGTCTTGGATGCCATTGCTGCTGTTGAGACAGGGGCTATGGACAAGCCAGTTGAAGATGTTGTGATTGAAACAATTGAAATCGAGGACTAAGATGAAAATCGGTGATAAGTTAAAGGGCCGTATTACAGGGATTCAGCCCTACGGTGCCTTTGTTGAGCTAGAGACGGGTGATACGGGACTGATTCACATTTCAGAGATTCGGACAGGCTTTATTGAAAATATTCATGACGCCTTGAAAGTCGATGAAGAGGTTCAAGTTCAGGTAGTGGATTTAGATGAATTTACAGGGAAAGCTAGTCTTTCTATCCGCACTTTGGAGGAAGAAAAGCACCAGTTTCCGAGACGGAGACGCTTTTCAAGCGACCGTTTTAACTATGGCTTTGCGCCTCTCAAACGAATGATGCCAATTTGGACCAAGGAAGCCCTTCAACATTTGAAGAATCAGAAGCACTAGTTAGAAATTTCTATCTTTTGTAATGTTAATATAAATTTGCTATAATAAGACCATGGAAGAAGAACAATTATTAAAATCAGGAGAGCGCATTAACCAGCTCTTTTCAACAGATATCAAAATCATTCAAAATAGAGAGGTTTTTAGCTATTCGGTGGATAGTGTTCTCTTGTCACGTTTTCCACGTTTTCCTAAGAAGGGCTTGATAGTGGATTTTTGTGCTGGAAATGGAGCAGTGGGGCTATTTGCTAGCACTCGGACTCAGGCACAGATTTTGGCTGTTGAGATTCAGGAGCGTTTGGCGGATATGGCTGAACGCTCTGTCCGTTTGAATGGTTTAGAAGAGCAGATGGAGGTCATCTGTGATGATTTGAAAAATATGCCTGCTCGTATACAGGGAAGTAAGGTGGATATGATTTTGTGTAATCCACCCTATTTCAAGGTGGATCCTCATTCAAATCTGAACGAGAGTGAACATTATCTCTTGGCTCGCCACGAAATCACGACCAATTTGCAGGAAATCTGTCGTAGTGCCCAAAGTATTCTTAAATCTAATGGGCGCTTGGCTATGGTTCATCGTCCTGATCGACTTTTAGATATCTTGGACAGCTTACAACGGCATAATCTAGCTCCTAAGCGTCTGCAGTTTGTTTATCCAAAAAGAGAAAAGGAAGCCAATATGCTTTTGATTGAGGCTATCAAGGATGGTTCAACAAGCGGTTTTAAGGTCTTGCCACCTCTCATTGTCCACAATGATGATGGCTCTTATACGCCGGAACTCGAAGAGATTTATTATGGATCATAAGGCTTATATGTACGTGCTGGAGTGTCGTGATGGATCTTACTATACAGGCTATACGACTGATGTGAGAAGACGCCTCGCTGTCCACAATAGTGGGAAGGGAGCCAAATACACACGAGCCCTCTTGCCAGTCAAACTTATCTATGCTCAAGGTTTTGCCAGTAAGGAAGAAGCCATGTCGGCTGAAGCCCTTCTCAAGCGTAAGAAGAGGCCGCAGAAGGAAAGATTTTTATCTGAAAATCAAGATAGAAATTTACTCAGTTATTTTGAAGAGTAGCGGGGAGTCCTTTGACTCCTCTTACTTTTGTCAAAAAGCGAAAAAAATGCTACAATAAAGAGAATAAACAAAATGAGGTATTATCATGTCTAAGATTCTAGTATTTGGTCACCAAAATCCAGACTCAGATGCCATTGGGTCATCTGTAGCCTTTGCCTACCTTGCAAAAGAAGCTTACGGTTTGGATACGGAAGCTGTTGCCCTTGGAACTCCAAATGAAGAAACAGCCTTTGTCTTGAACTATTTTGGTGTGGAAGCACCGCGTGTTATCACTTCTGCTAAAGCAGAAGGTGCAGAGCAAGTTATCCTGACTGACCACAATGAATTCCAACAATCTGTATCAGATATCGCTGAAGTAGAAGTTTATGGTGTTGTAGACCACCACCGTGTGGCTAACTTTGAAACTGCAAGCCCACTCTACATGCGTTTGGAGCCAGTTGGTTCAGCGTCTTCAATCGTTTACCGTATGTTCAAAGAACATGGTGTAGCTGTGCCTAAAGAGATTGCTGGTTTGATGCTTTCAGGTTTGATTTCAGATACCCTTCTTTTGAAATCACCAACAACACACCCAACAGATAAAGTTATTGCTCCTGAATTGGCTGAATTGGCTGGTGTCAACTTGGAAGAATATGGTTTGGCTATGTTGAAAGCTGGTACAAACTTGGCTAGCAAATCTGCTGAAGAATTGATTGACATCGATGCTAAGACTTTTGAATTGAACGGAAATAATGTCCGTGTTGCTCAAGTAAACACAGTTGACATCGCTGAAGTTTTGGAACGTCAAGCAGAAATTGAAGCTGCAATGCAAGCTGCTAACGCAGCAAATGGTTACTCTGACTTTGTCTTGATGATTACAGATATCGTCAACTCAAACTCAGAAATCCTAGCTCTTGGTGCTAACATGGACAAGGTTGAAGCAGCCTTCAACTTCAAACTTGAAAATAACCATGCCTTCCTAGCTGGTGCTGTTTCACGTAAGAAACAAGTGGTACCTCAATTGACTGAAAGCTTCAATGCTTAAGATTTTGAGTGTTAATTCAAATTAGGAAAGGCTAGTTTGACTTATATCGAAAGGAGTTTCGGCTCCTTTTTTTCTAGGAGTGAAGCATGTTAGAAAATGGCGATTTGATTTTTGTGAGAGATGAGTCAGACATGGGACAGGCCATCCAGACTTCCACAGGCAACTATAACCATGTTGCCATTTGTTTGGGTGGAATGATTTACCACGCTAGTGGACAGGCTGGTGTTGTCTGTCAGGAACCAGCAGACTTCTTTGAGTCCAATCACTTGTACGACCTCTATGTTTACCCAGAAATGGATGTCCAGTCTGTGAAGGAAAAAGCTTGCAAACATCTTGGGGCTCCCTACAATGCTTCTTTCTACCCAGATGGAGAAGGTTTTTACTGTTCCCAGTACATGGCAGAAATTCTCCCCATTTTTGAAACCATTCCCATGAAATTTGGGGATGGGGAGCAGGAGATTAGTGATTTTTGGAGAGAGTATTATAGAGAACTAGGTCTGCCTGTTCCTTTGAACCAGCCGGGGACCAATCCTAGTCAGTTGGCAGCATTGCCTCTGTTAGAATGTAAAGAAAGGAATCTTCATGATTCAGATTTTTAATCCATCTCGTTTGACGAGACAGCCATTTTTTGGAGAATTGATCCGCTATCTGGACCAGCATGAGGATGTGATTTTACGAGAAATTAAGGCTCAATTTCCAGATGTGGCAGTTGATAAACTCATGGAAGAGTATATAAAGGCTGGCTTGATTCGTCGGGAAAATAAGCGTTATTACCTTAATCTTCCTATGCTTGAATCCCTCGATAGTCTCGAACTGGATCAAGAGATTTTTGTTAGAGAAGATAGTTCGATTTATCAAGATTTGTTGGAGAAGAGTTTTGAGACGGAATTACGAAATCAAACCAATGCAGCTATTTTAGTTGAAAAGACGGACTTTGCGAGAACAAAAATGACCCTGTCCAATTATTTCTACAAGGTCAAACATCAGTATCCTTTGACAGAAAAACAGCAGGAACTTTATGCCATTTTGGGAGATGTCAATCCTGAGTATGCTCTCAAATATATGACGACTTTTTTGTTGAAATTTCTCAAAAAAGACCAGCTTATGCAGAAACGCCGTGATATCTTTGTGGACAGTTTAGTTGTCCTAGGTTATATTGTCCAAAATGAAGATGAAAAGTATGAGTTGGCTATCGATTTTGATAAGGAAAGATTAACTTTCTACTTGGCCTGATTTCTTGTTTCTGAGCACATTGTTTGACTTTCCTTAGTATTCGGTATAAACTATATGTAACCGGTAACACATATCGGAATAAAATTAAAGGAGACAATCATATGTCACTTGAAAACAAATTGGAACAAGCAACAGGCGCTATCAAAGAAGGATTTGGTAAAGTTACTGGAGATGGTAAGACTGAAGCAGAAGGCGCTGTAGAAAAGACAGTTGCTAAGGCAAAAGAAGTAGTTGAAGACGTTAAAGGTGCTGTAGAAGGTGCCGTTGAAGGTCTTAAAAATTCATTTAAGAAAGAAGACTAAAAAAATCAAGGGAATAGTTCCCTTGATTTTTTTATAGATAACGTTCTGCGACAGCTGCATCTCCTGGATAGGTTTCTTTCTTGCCTTGGACGATTTGGTAGCAATCGGCTCCCTTACCAGCAATAATAACTGCATCTAATTCGTGATTTGTGATAGCCATAGCTGCCTTGATGGCTTCTTGGCGATCCGCAATTTTTCCAACAGGATGATTGATGTAGCTACTAATTTCATCTGCAATGGCCATTGGGTCTTCATAGTTGGGGTCATCAGCAGTCAGAAAGACTTGAATCTCAGGGTGTTGATTAAGGAGGAGGCCAAAGTCCTTACGACGGCTTTCTCCTTTATTTCCTGTCGAACCCAGAACCAGAGCAATTTTTCCAGTTTGATGAGTTTCAACCACATTGATGAGTTTTTTTAGACTGTCACCATTGTGGGCATAGTCGATGAAGACCTTGGCTCCATTTTTCTGAGTGAGGACTTCCATACGACCAGGAACACGGGTTGCAGCGATTCCTTTTTTGATGTCCTCAAGACTAGCTCCGAGACGAAGGCAAGCAAGTCCAGCTGCAACGGCATTTTCTTGGTTAAAGTGCCCAATGAGTTGAATATCATAATCTCCAGCGAGTTTACCCGTAGCTGAAAAGCTAAAGGCTTTGGAATTCTCGATTTGGTTGCTCGACTGACTACCGTAGAAATCATGGTCTTGATCTTCTACTTGTTCTTTCAAGACAGAAAAGTGGTCCATGTCACTGTTAATGATGACTGCTCGGCTATTTTCCATCAAGAGACGCTTGTGGTAGAAGTAGTCTTCAAAGCTAGGGTGTTCAATCGGGCCGATATGGTCGGGGCTAATATTGAGGAAAACTCCCACATCAAAGGTTAGACCATAGACACGTTTGACCAGATATGCTTGACTGGAGACCTCCATGATGAGGTGGGTACGGTCATTTTGCACAGCTTGATGCATCATATCAAAGAGGTTAATACTCTCAGGGGTTGTCAATGCAGACTTAAAGAAAGTCTTGCCATCTAGAGTTGTGTTCATGGTCGAGAGCATAGCCGGTCGATACCCTTGAGATAAGATGTTATAAGCGAAATAGGCTGCTGTTGTTTTACCCTTAGTACCAGTAAAGGCAAGGAGTTTGAGTTTTTCCTGTGGATTTCCATAAAATTCCATAGCTACCAAACTCATGGCTTTCTTGATATCACTGACGATAATAGCAGGAATACCAACTTCATAGTCTTTTTCAGCCACATACCAACCGAGGCCTTGAGAGATGGCTGAGGTCAGAAATTCCTTCTTAAAGGCAGCACCCTTGACGAAAAAGAGGCTCTTCTCTTTGGCCTTACGGCTATCATAGCAGATGGTGTCAAATACGACATGGCTGTAGTTGTAGTGATAATGTCCTTGGTCGATAATCTCACGGAAGAGATCATCTTTCTTTAAAATATCTAATACGGTTTCAATCTTAATCATACTTTCTATTGTAAACCGAAAGTCGTAAATTTACAAGTGACAAGGAAAAGTTTATAATGGAAGATGAGGAATTTTTCCTAGTGATTAAAATTAAATGAGGAATCTATGTCTAACGAAAACAATCACCAGCAGGCCCAGATGTTACGGGGGACTGCTTGGCTAACGGCTAGTAACTTTATCAGTCGTCTACTCGGTGCCATTTATATCATCCCTTGGTATATCTGGATGGGGTCTTATGCGGCTACAGCAAATGGTCTCTTTACCATGGGCTATAATATCTATGCCTGGTTCTTGCTGGTTTCAACAGCGGGTATTCCAGTTGCGGTGGCCAAGCAAGTGGCTAAGTACAATACCATGCGAGAAGAAGAGCATAGCTTTGCCCTGATTCGGAGCTTTTTAGGCTTTATGACAGGACTAGGTCTGGTTTTTGCTTTAGTCTTGTATGTCTTTGCTCCTTGGCTAGCAGACTTGTCGGGTGTAGGGAAAGACCTGATCCCAATCATGCAGAGCTTGGCTTGGGCGGTCTTGATTTTCCCATCCATGAGTGTGATTCGAGGCTTCTTCCAAGGGATGAATAACCTGAAACCTTATGCCATGAGCCAAATCGCTGAGCAGGTCATTCGTGTTATCTGGATGCTCTTAGCTACCTTTATGATTATGAAAATGGGCTCAGGAGATTATCTAGCAGCGGTTACCCAATCCACCTTTGCTGCCTTTGTCGGCATGGTAGCTAGTTTTGCAGTTTTGATCTATTTCCTTGCCAAAGAAGGATTACTTAAAAGAGTCCTTGAAACAGGAGATAAGATAAACAGCAAGCGTCTTTTGGTCGACACCATTAAGGAAGCCATTCCTTTTATCCTGACAGGGTCTGCTATCCAGCTTTTCCAGATTTTGGACCAGATGACCTTTATCAATAGTATGAGTTGGTTTACCAACTATAGTAATGAAGACTTGGTTGTCATGTTTTCTTATTTCTCAGCCAATCCTAATAAAATCACTATGATTTTGATTTCTGTTGGGGTTTCGATTGGGAGTGTAGGTTTGCCACTTTTGACTGAAAACTATGTCAAGGGAGACTTGAAGGCGGCTTCTCGTCTCGTTCAGGACAGCATTACCATGCTTTTCCTATTCTTGCTACCAGCAACGGTTGGAGTGGTTATGGTAGGAGAACCTCTCTATACAGTCTTTTATGGCAAGCCAGATAGTTTGGCTATGGGCTTGTTTGTCTTTGCAGTTTTGCAGTCTACTATTTTAGGCTTGTACATGGTCTTGTCTCCAATGCTTCAAGCCATGTTCCGCAACCGCAAGGCAGTTCTCTATTTTATCTATGGTTCCATTGCCAAGCTGGTCTTGCAACTGCCAACCATTGCTCTCTTCCACAGTTACGGACCTTTGATTTCTACAACCATCGGTCTCATTATTCCTAATGTTTTGATGTATCGGGACATTTGCAAGGTAACTGGTGTTAAGCGCAAGGTGATTTTGAAACGAACCATTTTAATCAGTTTGTTAACTATTTTCATGTTTCTAGTAGTTGGGACATTCCAGTGGATTTTAGGATTTGTCTTCCAACCAAGTGGACGTTTGTGGAGTTTCCTATATGTAGCCCTGGTCGGTGCCATAGGGGGAGGAGTTTATGGATTCTTGAGTCTTCGTACCCGTCTATTGGATAAGGTGATTGGAAAAGCCCAAGCAAATCGCCTACGAGCAAAATTAAGAATTTCTCAATAATTTTTTATAAATAAAAGGGATAATTTGAACATTTCTATCATGAAATGCTTGAATTATTCTCTTTTTTATTAATTTGTATTATATTTTTTATAATTTGTAGATAGTAATTTAATTTTTCTTAAATTTTACTTAAAAAACTATTGACTAAATAAAACCTGTAATGTATAATAAGACAAATATTTAAATCAGGAGGTTCTGGAAATGAAAAAGTCTAAGGCCAAGTATGCAACGCTTGCAGGTGTCGTGTTAAGTGCAGGTATTTTGTTAAGTGCCTGTGGAAATTCTAGCACAGGGTCAAAAACATACAATTATGTTTATTCAAGTGATCCATCTAGTTTGAACTATCTAGCAGAAAACCGTTCAACAACTACTGATATTGTGACCAACCTGGTAGATGGTCTCATGGAAAATGACCAATATGGGAACTATGTCCCATCCTTGGCTGAGGATTGGAGTGTTTCTCAAGACGGTTTGACCTATACCTACAAACTGCGTAAAGATGCTAAATGGTATACTGCAGATGGAGATGAATATGCTCCTGTAACTGCCCAAGATTTTGTAACTGGTTTGAAATATGCGGCTGATAAAAAATCAGAAGCCTTGTACTTAGTGCAAGAATCCGTTGCTGGTTTAGATGACTATATCACTGGTAAAACAAGCGACTTTTCAACTGTCGGAGTTAAGGCTCTTGATGACCAAACTGTTCAATATACCTTGACACGACCAGAACCTTACTGGAACTCAAAAACAACTTCAACCATTCTCTTCCCAGTCAATGCGGATTTCTTGAAATCAAAAGGAGATGATTTTGGGAAGGTAGATCCATCTAGCATTTTGTACAATGGACCTTTCTTGATGAAATCCTTTGTTTCAAAATCGGTCATCGAATACAAGAAGAATCCTAACTACTGGGATGCTAAAAATGTCTTTGTAGATGATGTCAAATTGACTTATTTTGATGGTAGTGACCAAGATGCGTTAGCACGTAATTTTACCGAAGGTGTTTATAGCTATGCTCGTCTCTATCCGAACAGTTCAAGTTTTGAAGGGATTAAAGAAAAGAATAAGGACAATATCATCTATAGCATGCAAGATGCTACTTCTTACTTCTTAAACTTTAATCTGGATAGAAAATCTTATAAATTCACTTCCAAGACAAGTGATGCTGAAAAGAAATCGACTCAGGAAGCGGTTCTCAATAAAAACTTCCGTCAAGCCATTAACTTTGCCTATGACCGTACGGCCTATGGAGCTCAGTCCCAGGGAGAAGAGGGGGCAACTAAGATTTTGCGTAACCTCGTCGTTCCTCCAAACTTCGTAAGTATCAACGGAAAAGACTTTGGTGAAGTAGTAGCCTCTAAGATGGTCAACTATGGCAAGGAATGGCAAGGAATCAACTTTGCAGATGCCCAAGATCCATACTACAATCCAGAAAAAGCTAAAGCTAAATTTGCTGAAGCTAAGAAAGAACTCCAAGCCAAAGGAGTCCAATTCCCTATACACTTAGATAAAACTATAGATTTGACTAATAAGGCAGAAATTCAAGGAATTAATTCTATGAAACAATCAATTGAATCTGTCTTGGGGTCTGATAATGTTGTGATTGATGTTCACCAACTTTCTACAGAAGACTATGATAGTTCAGGTTATCTCGCTCAAACTGCGGCTCAGAAGGATTATGATCTATACAACGGTGGTTGGAGTCCAGACTATCAAGATCCTTCAACTTACCTCGATATCTTTAGTGTCAACAGCGGAGGTATATTGCAAAACCTTGGTTTAGAGCCAGGTGAAGTTAATGACAAGGCCAAGGCTGTTGGGCTGGATGTCTATACTCAAATGTTGGAAGAAGCTAATAAGGAGCAAGATCCAGCTAAACGTTATGAGAAATATGCTGATGCCCAAGCTTGGTTGGTGGATAGCTCTCTAGCAATTCCAAATGTTTCACTTGGTGGCACACCAACATTGAGAAAAATCGTTCCTTTCTCAACACCATATTCATTGGCTGGTAATAAAGGGGTTGAATCATATAAATACCTCAAATTACAAGATAAGACAGTTACAAAAGACGAATATGAAAAAGCCAAAGAAAAATGGCTGAAAGAAAAAGAAGAATCCAATAAAAAAGCCCAAGAAGAATTGGCAAAACATGTCAAATAAGGATTTTTCAAGAAAACGATGGTTTCGAAAGAAGCTGTCGTTTTTTAATAGAATGATGGCAAATTTGGAAGAAAAGTACTTACATTTTTTAATTGGTTTATTAAATTTATGTTATAATGAATATAACAAAAACGTGAGAAACTATTTTCGAAAGTCTCTTCCAGCGTTAATGGAAGTATGCACATGCTAGGGTAATGTTATAGGAGGGATGCCATTTACTGGAAAAGTAAGATAAAATGCAACAAATGATAAGTTCTTCTTTATGTGAAGAGTTTTTATCTGCCTGTTTACTAATCGTTATGGAGGTAATATCATGGGCGCTATTATGGAGTTTGCAACAGAAAAACAGATTGAATCATTTCTCTCAATTTGCCACATTGAAGGGCAAAAGAATTTTCTGATGGCTTTTAAGAAAAAGACATGGTTGAAATCCTTTATTGATTTCTTCATTATAGGAGGGACTTACTATGTTCAGTCGAGTGTGAAGCCTAAGATTCTGGCATTCACACCTAAGGGAATCTACTTGATGGACATCAATGATGTAACAGAAAATCATTCTAATCAAGTCGTAGAGATGCCTTGGAATCAAGTTAAAGATTTTACTTATAAGACAGTCTTGAACACAGTTAGGCTGAACTGGCACTATCAAAATGAAGACTATATTTTTTCCGTGGAAGTTGGTCAGATTAGTCAGCATGTGGGCCAGTATCAATTTAACAAAGACCATTATGACTATTTAGCCCAACACGATTTCTTTCGGTTAAAGTAAACCCTAGCAATCATTTTCACGAAAGAATCTGGAATATTTTCTGGATTCTTTTTAGCTTTACTATCTAATACTCAATGAAAATCAAAGAGCAAACTAGGAAGCTAGCCGCAAGCTGTACTTGAGTACGGTAAGGCGACGCTGACGTGGTTTGAATTTGATTTTCGAAGAGTATAAGTCTATAGTTTAAAACTATAACCAGCTCTTGAAAAGAAGAAAATGAGTTGATGAAAATAAGTGGTACAATAGTTACTATAGATTTGGAGGTATTGTATGAGCAAGGAATTACACATTAACACAATTTTGGCCCAGGCGGGTATTAAATCAGATGAAGCGACAGGAGCTTTGGTGACACCGCTTCATTTTTCAACGACCTATCAGCATCCAGAGTTTGGTAAATCTACTGGATTTGACTATACGCGTACCAAAAACCCAACTCGCACTAAGGCAGAAGAAGTCTTGGCGGCTATTGAGTCAGCAGACTATGCCCTAGCTACTAGCTCAGGGATGTCAGCTATTGTACTGGCCTTTAGCGTCTTTCCAGTAGGAAGTAAGATCTTGGCTGTCCGTGACCTTTACGGTGGTTCTTTCCGCTGGTTCAACCAAGTGGAGCAGGAAGGCCGTTTCCATTTTACCTATGCCAATACAGAAGAAGAGTTGATTGGCGAGTTGGAGAAGGATGTGGATGTTCTCTATATCGAAACTCCAACCAACCCTTTGATGTTGGAATTTGATATCGAAAAACTAGCAAAATTGGCTCATGCTAAGGGTGCCAAAGTAGTTGTGGATAATACCTTCTACAGCCCTATCTACCAACGTCCGATTGAAGAGGGAGCAGATATCGTTCTCCATTCAGCAACCAAGTATCTGGCAGGCCACAATGATGTCTTGGCTGGAGTGGTTGTGACCAATAGTTTAGAACTATACGAGAAACTCTTTTACAATCTCAATACGACAGGGGCAGTCTTGTCTCCGTTTGACAGTTATCAATTGATTCGTGGTCTCAAGACCTTGTCTCTTCGTATGGAGCGCTCAACAGCTAATGCCCAAGAAGTGGTTGCCTTTTTGAAGGATTCTCCAGCAGTTAAGAAAGTTCTCTACACTGGTCGTGGGGGCATGATTTCCTTTAAAGTAGTCGATGAAACACGCATTCCTCACGTTTTGAACAGTCTCAAGGTCTTCTCTTTTGCGGAAAGTTTAGGTGGGGTAGAAAGTCTCATTACTTATCCAACGACACAAACTCACGCTGATATTCCAGCAGAAGTGCGCCATTCTTATGGTTTGACAGATGACCTCTTGCGTTTGTCGATTGGGATTGAGGATGCTAGAGATTTGATTGCAGATTTGCGCCAAGCCTTGGAAGGATAAGACAAAGATGGGAAAATATGATTTTACAAGCCTGCCAAACCGTTTAGGGCACCATACCTATAAATGGAAAGAAGCAGAAACGGATAGTGAAGTCCTACCAGCTTGGATAGCGGATATGGACTTTGTAGTCTTGCCTGAAATCCGCCAAGCCGTGCAAACTTACGCGGATCAACTGGTTTATGGTTATACTTATGCCAGTGAAGAGTTAATTAAGGAAGTTCAAAAGTGGGAGGCTACACAACACGGTTACCACTTTGATAAAGAGGCCCTTGTCTTCATCGAGGGTGTAGTACCAGCTATCTCAACAGCTATTCAAGCCTTTACAAAAGAAGGCGAAGCGGTTCTGATTAACACACCTGTATATCCACCCTTTGCACGCAGTGTCAAGTTGAACAACCGTAGATTGATTACCAATTCTTTGGTGGAAAAGGATGGTCTGTTTGAGATTGACTTTGATCAACTTGAAAAGGATTTGGTGGAAGAGGATGTCAAACTCTATATTCTTTGCAACCCTCACAATCCTGGTGGACGTGTTTGGGAAAAGGAAGTGTTGGAGAAGATTGGCCAACTCTGCCAAAAACACGGTGTTTTCTTGGTTTCAGATGAGATTCACCAAGATTTGGCCCTCTTTGGTCACAAGCATCATTCCTTCAATACCATCAATCCTGACTTTAAAGAATTTGCTATCGTCTTGACTAGTGCCACTAAAACCTTTAATATTGCTGGAACAAAAAATTCATATGCAGTTATTGAAAATCCTAAGTTGCGAGTGGCTTACCAGAAACGCCAGTTGGCCAATAACCAGCATGAAATTTCAGGCTTGGGTTATTTGGCGACAGAAGCTGCCTATCGATACGGTAAAGATTGGTTAGAGGAACTCAAGCAAGTCTTTGAAGACCATATCAATTATGTGGTGGATTTATTTGGAAAAGAGACTAAAATCAAGGTTATGAAACCGCAAGGAACCTACTTGATTTGGCTTGATTTTTCAGCCTATGACCTGACTGATGAAAAATTACAAGAGCTTTTGAGAAATGAAGCTAAGGTTATCCTTAACCGTGGTTTGGATTTTGGAGAGGAAGGAAGTCTCCATGCTCGTCTCAATGTAGCCATGCCTAAATCTCTGTTGCAAGAAGTGTGTCAGCGAATTGTGACGACTTTTGCTAAACTTTAAAAATCCAGCCTTCTAGGAGAAAAGTATCCTTAGAAGGCTATTTTCATAGGGGAAAATATGGTATAATAAAAAGATAAGGTAAAGGTAAAAATATGGCTAAATTGATTCCGGGGAAAGTCCGTATCGAAGGCGTTGCCCTTTATGAAACTGGTAAGGTTGACATTATCAAGGAAAAGAACAATCGGCTCTACGCTCGCATTGCAGAAGAAGAACTGCGCTATAGTTTAGAGGATGATTTGGTTTTTTGTGCCTGCGATTTTTTCCAAAAGAGGGGCTACTGTGTGCACTTGGCGGCTCTGGAGCATTTTTTGAAAAATGATGAGCGTGGTCAGGCAATCTTGCAAAGTCTGGAAGAAGGTCATGAAGAAAAAGAGGCCGTTGAAACCAAGGTGACCTTGGGCGGCAAATTTTTAGACCGAATCTTATCTCCAAAACCAGAACGAGCCTATGAATTGTCGGCTGTGGGTCAGGTTGAAGCAGGAACCAACCGTATCTTGTGGACCCTGAGAATCGGGCAAATTAATAGTCAAAAATACTATGTCATTCGGGATATTCCACTCTTTTTAAAAGTTGTCGAGAAGAGAAAACCTTATATGATTGGTAAGACCTATGAGGGGTCTCTATCTTGGGAAGCCTTTAATGAGGAAAGTCAAGAGCTTCTGGCTTTCTTACGCGGACTAACGGAAGAAGCACTTAGTCCAGAGCTTTTTTTCCAAAACCAAGGTCGGCACCTCTTTTTTCCTCTGACCTTTTTTGAGCAGGGTGTGAATTTACTGATGGCCTTGCCCCATTTTCAATTTGACCATCAAGTGGATAGCTACCAAACCCTACTTTTTCAGGATTTGCATGCGGATGCCAATCTATTTGCCTTTACAGTAACAGAATACTCGGATTATTTTGAAATGGAAATCAGTGAGAGTCCAAGGGTCAATGTCTTTTATCAGGGAGCTGTGCTTTTCCATAAAGGTCAGGTTTATTTTCTAACAGACCAGCAGATGCGTCTTCTCAAGGAAATCAAAGCGCTGCCTTTGGATCAACAAGGAAAGAAATACCTGCAATTTGATAGTAGTGACCGCGATAAGTTGGCTTCCTGTTTAACTCTTTTTAGCCAGATGGGGACCGTTTCAGCTCCAGAACGTCTACAAATCAAATCCTTTGAGCCCTCTTTTTATTTTGACAGGGAAGAGGATAATCGGATTCGTTTAGAAATTCAGTTTGATTATGGAGATAAGCAGGTATCTAGCCGACAAGAGCTAGAAGAATTACCATTTTCGAGTGATGCTGACTTAGAAGAAAGAGTTTTCCAAGTCTGTTTGGCAGCTGGTTTTGAAGCAGACTTTCAATCTTGGCGTCAGGCCTTAAAAGCCGAGTCTGTTTATCATTTCTTTCATGACATCATTCCAGTTTTTGAAAAACTCGGGAATGTTGATCTATCAGACAAGCTAGAAGAACTTTATAGCCTAGCAAGCCCTCAAGTGCAGATTGCTTCCAAGGGAGGTCTCTTGGAAATCCAGTTTGATTTTCAAGATATTGCCCAAGAGGAAATCGACCAAGCCATGCAGGCCTTGGTTGCCAACAAGGATTTTTACATTGATTCGTCTAATCAAGTCTACTTTTTTGATGAAGAAACCAAGAAAATTCGCCAAAATCTACAGGAACTGGGGCAGTTTGAATTAAAAGATGGCTCCTTGCAGGCTCGGAAATCCTTGGCCTACAGTTTAGCTCATCTCTTTGAAGGGCGAGACCGTGTTTCTTTTTCACAAGAATTCCAGAATCTGGCTCACGATTTGACGCATCCAGAGGACTTTCCTAGACAAGCAACTCAGGTTCAGGCTGATTTGCGAGATTATCAGGAAAAGGGAATCGGCTGGTTGCAGATGCTCCATCATTATGGTTTTGGTGGGATTTTGGCTGATGATATGGGATTGGGGAAAACCCTGCAGACCATTGCTTTTTTGACCAGTCAAGTGACAAAAGAAAGTCGGGTCTTGATTTTAGCACCATCTGGTTTGATTTACAACTGGGCAGATGAATTTCAGAAGTTTGCCCCACAGTTAGATGTGGCTGTTGTTCATGGTTTGAAAGCTAGTCGTGAAGAGATTCTTGCTGAGAGCCATCAAATCTATGTGACGAGCTATGCTACCTTCCGTCAGGACAGTGAGCTTTATCAGGGGATGGCCTTTGACTTCCTTTTCTTAGATGAGGCTCAGGTCATGAAGAACGCCCAGACCAAGATTGCTCAGACCTTGAGACAATTTGTGGTGCCGTCAGTTTTTGCTTTGTCAGGAACTCCTATTGAAAACCATCTAGGTGAGCTGTGGTCTATTTTCCAAATCGTCATGCCAGGACTTTTGCCAAGCAAGAAAGAATTTATGAAATTACCAGCTGAGCGCGTGGCTCAGTTTATCAAGCCTTTCGTGATGCGGCGCAAGAAAGAAGAAGTTCTGACTGAATTGCCAGACTTGATTGAAGTGGTTTATAAAAATGAACTAGAAGACCAGCAAAAGGTTATTTACCTAGCCCAGTTGCAACAGATGCGGGACCGTCTGGCTCAAGTGTCAGACCAGGAATTCCAACGAAGTCGAGTGGAAATCTTGTCTGGTCTGATGCGCTTGCGTCAAATCTGTGACACTCCTGCCC
>CAUQXM010000015.1:0-34795 GCA_963522215.1 uncultured Streptococcus sp.
TTCAAAAAATCCGTATCACGGCAGACAAAGGCTACCATCCAGCTCATATACAGCTTCAAAAAGGGATTCCAGCTGAGATTACCTTTCATCGAGCAACTCCTTCAAACTGTTACAAGGAAATTCTGTTTGAAGAAGAAGGCATCTTGGAACCAATCGGCGTAGATGAGGAGAAAGTCATTCGTTTTACACCTCAAGAATTAGGTCAACATGAATTTTCTTGTGGTATGAAGATGCAAAAGGGAAGTTATACAGTTGTTGAGAAGACTCGAAAATCTCTATCACTTTTACAGCGTTTTTGGATTACTAGTATCTTTACTGTGCCTCTTGTGATCCTCATGATTGGGATGTCGACAGGAGGAATTAGTCACCAAGTCATGCGTTGGGGCACCTTTTTAGCCACAACACCGATTATGCTAGTAGCAGGTGGTCCTTATATCCAAAGTGCTTGGGCTAGTTTTAAAAAGCACAATGCCAACATGGATACCTTGGTTGCTCTGGGAACCCTAGTGGCCTATTTCTATAGCTTAGTTGCCCTCTTCGCTGGCCTCCCCGTTTACTTTGAAAGTGCTGCCTTTATCTTCTTCTTCGTTCTTATGGGAGCCGTTTTTGAGGAGAAAATGCGGAAAAATACTTCCCAAGCTGTGGAGAAATTACTTGACTTGCAGGCTAAAACTGCAGAAGTCATGCGTGAGGATAACTATGTTCAAGTCCCTTTGGAGCAAGTCAAGGTAGGTGACCTGATTCGAGTGCGTCCCGGTGAAAAGATTGCGGTTGATGGTGTCGTAGTAGAAGGTATCTCTAGTATTGATGAGTCTATGGTGACAGGTGAGAGTCTGCCTGTGGACAAGACAGTTGGAGATACCGTCATTGGTTCAACCATCAATAATAGTGGAACACTTGTTTTTAGAGCAGAAAAAGTTGGTTCAGAGACTGTTTTGGCTCAGATTGTGGATTTTGTGAAGAAAGCTCAGACAAGTCGTGCGCCGATTCAGGACTTGACGGATAAAATTTCAGGAATTTTTGTCCCAGCAGTTGTCATTTTAGGGATTGTGACCTTTTGGGTTTGGTTCGTCTTGCTCAGGGATAGTGTGGTCGTGCTTGGAGCTAGCTTTGTGTCCTCTCTTCTCTACGGAGTGGCGGTTTTGATTATCGCCTGCCCTTGTGCATTGGGACTTGCAACACCGACAGCCCTTATGGTAGGGACAGGTCGCAGTGCCAAGATGGGGGTTCTTCTCAAAAATGGAACGGTTCTACAGGAAATCCAGAAAGTCCAAACCATTGTCTTTGATAAAACAGGGACTTTGACGGAAGGGAAACCTGTGGTCACAGATATCATCGGCGACGAAGTAGAAGTGCTTGGATTGGCAGCTTCCTTGGAAGAAGCTTCTCAACACCCACTGGCTGAAGCCGTTGTGAAACGAGCGAGTGAAGCTGGACTTGAGTTTCACACTGTTGAAAATTTCCAAGCCTTGCACGGAAAAGGTGTCTCAGGGCAAATCAATGGAAAACAAGTTTTGCTTGGAAATGCTAAAATGCTGGATGGCATGGATATTTCTAGCACTTATCAGGAAAAACTAGAACAACTGGAAAAAGAAGCTAAGACAGTTGTGTTCTTGGCTGTTGAGAATGAAATCAAAGGCTTGCTTGCTCTGCAAGATATTCCTAAGGAAAATGCTAAGCTTGCCATCAGTCAGTTGAAAAAACGAGGTCTTAAAACAGTCATGCTGACAGGAGACAATGCTGGTGTGGCGCGTGCCATTGCCGATCAGATCGGAATCGAAGAGGTCATTGCAGGTGTCTTGCCAGAAGAAAAAGCCCATGAAATCCATAAACTACAAGCGGCTGGCAAAGTAGCCTTTGTTGGGGATGGTATCAATGACGCTCCTGCCCTTAGTGTAGCAGATGTGGGGATTGCTATGGGAGCTGGAACAGATATTGCCATCGAGTCAGCAGATTTGGTGTTGACAACTAATAACCTCCTAGGAGTGGTTCGTGCCTTTGACATGAGTAAGAAAACCTTTAATCGTATTCTGCTCAATCTTTTCTGGGCCTTTATCTACAATGTCGCCGGAATTCCGATTGCAGCAGGAGTCTTTTCAGGTGTTGGACTGGCTCTCAATCCAGAACTAGCTGGTCTAGCCATGGCCTTTAGTTCTGTATCTGTTCTGACTAGTTCACTCTTACTAAACTTTAGTAAAATAGATTAAAAGCGGGCTTGCTCGCTTTTTATACTCTTCGAAAATCTCTTCAAACCATGTCAGCTTTATCTGTAATCTTAAAGCTGTGTTTTGAGCAACCTGCGGCGAGCTTCCTAGTTTGCTCTGTGATTTTCATTGAGTATTATAAAACAGAAGCTAAAAACGTTTTCAAACTGTACTGTAATAGAGAATAAAAACTTCTGAGCAGATTTTTAGTAAAGTCAAAATAAATGTGATAAATTAGTATTGTAAAAATTTACTGAAACGTTTTCAAAAACTATATGAAACCTTTTTTAGTAGATTTAAAAATATTTGAAGGAGAGTTATCATTATGACTCAAGGGAAAATTACTGCATCTGCAGCAATGCTCAACGTATTGAAAACATGGGGCGTAGACACAATCTACGGTATCCCATCAGGAACACTCAGCTCATTGATGGATGCTTTGGCTGAAGACAAAGATATCCGCTTCTTGCAAGTTCGCCACGAAGAAACAGGTGCTCTTGCAGCGGTTATGCAAGCTAAATTCGGTGGCTCAATCGGGGTTGCAGTTGGTTCAGGTGGTCCAGGTGCGACTCACTTGATTAACGGTGTTTACGATGCAGCTATGGATAACACTCCATTCCTAGCTATCCTTGGATCACGTCCAGTTAACGAACTCAACATGGATGCTTTCCAAGAATTGAACCAAAACCCAATGTACAACGGTATCGCTGTCTACAACAAACGTGTAGCTTATGCTGAGCAATTACCAAAAGTTATTGACGAAGCTTGCCGTGCTGCAGTTTCTAAAAAAGGTCCAGCTGTTGTTGAAATCCCAGTAAACTTCGGTTTCCAAGAAATCGACGAAAACTCATACTACGGTTCAGGTTCATACGAGCGTTCATTCATCGCTCCTGCTTTGAACGAAGTTGAAATCGACAAAGCTGTTGAAATCTTGAACAATGCTGAACGTCCAGTTATCTATGCTGGTTACGGTGGTGTTAAAGCTGGTGAAGTGATTACTGAATTGTCACGTAAAATCAAAGCACCAATCATCACAACTGGTAAAAACTTTGAAGCTTTCGAATGGAACTATGAAGGTTTGACAGGTTCTGCTTACCGTGTTGGTTGGAAACCAGCCAACGAAGTGGTCTTTGAAGCAGACACAGTTCTTTTCCTTGGTTCAAACTTCCCATTTGCTGAAGTTTACGAAGCATTCAAGAACACTGAAAAATTCATCCAAGTGGATATCGACCCTTACAAACTTGGTAAACGTCATGCCCTAGACGCTTCAATCCTTGGTGATGCAGGTCAAGCAGCTAAAGCTATCCTTGACAAAGTGAACCCAGTTGAATCTACTCCATGGTGGCGTGCAAACGTTAAGAACAACCAAAACTGGCGTGATTACATGAACAAACTCGAAGGTAAAACTGAGGGTGAATTGCAATTGTATCAAGTTTACAATGCAATCAACAAACATGCTGATCAAGACGCTATCTACTCAATCGACGTAGGTGACACTACTCAAACATCTACTCGTCACCTTCACATGACACCTAAGAACATGTGGCGTACATCTCCACTCTTTGCGACAATGGGTATTGCCCTTCCTGGTGGTATCGCTGCTAAGAAAGACAATCCAGATCGTCAAGTATGGAATATCATGGGTGATGGAGCATTTAACATGTGCTACCCAGACGTTATCACAAACGTTCAATACGACCTTCCAGTTATCAACGTTGTCTTCTCAAATGGTAAATATGCCTTCATCAAGGACAAATACGAAGACACAAACAAACACTTGTTTGGTTGTGACTTCCCTAATGCTGACTATGCGAAAATCGCTGAAGCTCAAGGAGCTGTTGGATTTACAGTTGACCGTATCGAAGACATCGATGCAGTTGTTGCAGAAGCTGTTAAATTGAACAAAGAAGGTAAAACTGTTGTGATCGATGCTCGCATCACTCCACACCGTCCACTTCCAGTAGAAGTACTTGAATTGGATCCAAAACTTCACTCAGAAGAAGCAATCAAAGCCTTCAAGGAAAAATACGAAGCAGAAGAACTCGTACCATTCCGTCTCTTCTTGGAAGAAGAAGGATTGCAATCACGCGCAATTAAATAAATCATCTAAAAATTAGCCTGAAATTTTCAGGCTAATTTTTTAATATGTAGATGAGATATTCTCACGTTGTTGGAGTAGTTTGTTAATAACTAGTAGTTCGAAATCATATTTATTAAGGTTCCAGTTGAAATAAGATGACTTGGTGATATTACGAAACAATGGTTTTAGATTACCAGTATTCTCAATTTCTACACTTAGTTGATCTTTTATTTTTTTGTATAGGTCAATATCATTTTTTTTAATAGGTTTATAATGTGAAAAATCATTTAAGAAATAAAAGTAGTTCGCATCAAATAGTGGAGAGTTTCCATTCATAGACTTGGGAGGGGTGGAAATTATACTATCAAGTTTGGAGGAGAGCTTTTTTAGTACAATTTTATATCTAGGATTTAAAAAATTATTTTTTGTATTTTGATCTTGAATGTAGTGAGCTATACTACACAAAGTAAAATAGTCTTTAGAATGAAGTTCAAGGATTTCACACAAAATTTGAGGAGAAAGTTTCTTATTAAAAGTTTCTAAAAATAATATTAGATCTGTTAAATTATTTATATTATGCTTGTTTTGTTTCAGAACTCTATAAATATGTTCGAAGATTTTATTCTCAATATTAAGTATTTCCTCTTGATTCATACTTTCATCCTCTTTTAGATCGTGTAGACCATTTTTTAATCTGAGTAATATTCTAATAAATGCATGGGTAGTATCAAAATCAAGATAAGTTGAATACACGGATGTGATAACTTCCAGCGCAGTATACAAATTTTTAATATATGAATAGGGATTTGCTTTTTTCAGAGAATTTGGGTCAATATAAATTTTTATAGTTTTCAGTACATATAATACAATTTTTCTAGTTGCTTGCTTATTTAGTGTTGTTATACGAGAGATATCGTTGTAAAAGTTTAGCCAGTTAGGGTGTTTTCCGACAATGTATTTAAATTCCTCCCCTTTTTCAATATCTTTGGTAGGGAAATTTAATTCATTAGCTAAATTCTTTCTGTGTAAGTTTAAAATATCGATACTAATTTTAGTATCATTTATTGCAGGGTCTCCAATATAATAAGGGGTTTCGTGTATTTCTGTTTTGGAATCATTTAAAGTGAGGTTATAGTTTTCTAAAGATGTTTTAATAGTTTTTTCTATATTTTCAACTGTTTCTTTTGAGGTTGCAAATATAAAATAATCGTCAACGAATCTGTAGATATCATAATCTGTTTTATATTTTAAGTGGTTTAATTTATTCTGTATGTCGACATCAATAGTTGTTAAAAGTAAATCAGAAATAATCCTATTTAATTCGGGACCTAATAAAATACCATTTGTTTCATTATTATTGCTTTTTTGTAGAAGTTTATCTGTTTTTGAAGCGAAAGTATTAGAGTATATACGTCTACTTAGAGTTTTTCCTATATCTTTTCCACCAACGATTGCCCAGACTATTGAATGAGTGTAAATACTCTTAAAGAAATTCTGAATATCCAGTTTTAAAAAATATCTATACTTATTTCTAGAACGTATAAAAAGAGGATTTTTTAAAATTTCGATTAGTTTATGGTGTTTAGAATATGCGAAATATTTTTTAATATTTTTATCAAGTTCTTCGGTTGTAATAGTAGAGTCTGATTTTTTTATACTATAATCTTGTTCAAGTTTAGATCGCTTCTCATGTATACTTTTACTTCCATTAAAAGTTAATTTGTTTAGTTTTATGGCTTTTCTAATATTAAAATTAGATCTTTTAAGATGATTTAAGATTAGAAACTCAAATTTCATTATATAAATCATTGCTTCTATTTGTGATAGTGGATGTAATAAAGAAAGCGTTCTTGTTGAAGTATTATTTTTGGGAATTTTAAAGTTCAAAGGGATTGTATAAATATCTTTAAAATCGATAATATCTATTTTTTGAAAAATTGTTTCAATATTTTCAGTAATCGGATTATTTGAAAAAAATAGGGGAACTTCTTGAGGGAGTAATTCAGTTTTCAAAAAACATATCTGCCTAAAAAAATTATTCATTTAAAACCTCTTAAAGTATTGATTATTATTTTATTTTATTGTACCATATAATTTGTAGGCATGGAAGTAAGATTAAATATTAAATTATATATCTTGATCTGAATATAGAATCATTCGCTATATTTTGTATCCCAATACACACAAAAGGTCTTAGACATAACCATTTTTGGTTTATTACATGGATAAAGTATGTTCGAGGCATTCGGTTTCATGTGAATATCTATTTTTAAATTAGTAAAGCACAGGATTACCTGTTAGTAAAGCACAGGATAAACCTGTGCTGCCTACTTTTATGGGGGTAATGTATGAATTTAAAATCGAAACTTTTAAAACACAAAAGTAATAGTAGAATTGTTTATTCGGCAAGGGATGGAGAAATCCACAAGGAATTACAAAAAATCAATAAAGAAATTATTAACAAGTATAGTTTAAAGTTACCCAACAGAAATGCAATAATAAGAACTATTATACAATTTTTATCACAAGGGGAAATCAATTTAAAAAGGAAAGAACTATTATTCACACCTTTGGATTTTAAGGTAATTAAGATGGATATAAAAAATTTCTTTCCCTCAATTAATAAGCATATCTTATATAAGAAGATAGTTAAATCTTCTATTTTAAGTGACTCTAGTATAGAGACAATAAAGTCCTTTATATTTTCAAGTGAATATAAAGGGATCCCTTTGGGGCTTTCTTTTTCCAACTCACTATCGGAGTTATATTTAGAGGACTTTGACTCTATTGTACAGTTACAGTGGAATCCGTTGTTATATGTACGTTATGTTGATGATATACTGATAATTGTTAATGATGCAGTTGATGAAGATGAAGTAAAAAACTTTATTAAAGCACAATTGAAAGAGTATCATTTAGAAGTTAATAATGAGAAAACCATTGTTCGAAAAAGCAATTCCAATCATTTTAAGTTTGTCTATTTAGGGTATGAATTCTCTAAATATCAAAAAAGAATCATTAACTCAAAAGGAAAAGAAAAGCCAGAAAATTATCTTGTTATAGATATTTCTGAAAAGAAATTTAAAGCTAAACTTTTAAACAAATTGATTCGATATTTTAAACGATTTAAAAATGACCATGATAAACCAGAATCATTCTGGATTTTATACTACCGTTTAAAAAATCTTATACACGGAGTTTCATCTAAGGGAGACAATAATCAAGTGGTAAAATTTGGACTAAGTTATTCGTATGGCTTGATTAATTCAGAAGTCAGAATGAGGATGTTTTTAAAAATGTATCATCATTTTATCAGATATTATAAGAAAAATAATTATTTGTCCTCAAGACAAGTATATATATTACTTAATATTGTATCGACGGGTAATAAAGTTGTTACTTCTAATTCCTCTAGAGATGATATATTGTCTTTACTTAATAACCGGTATCATTATGAAAAGTTGTCAGTGAAGGTTTTAGAGCAAATTTGTTTACGTATAGGTGTGTCATTTAGTTCACAACAATATACACATGAATATTTAGAATTCAATAAAATCAATTTACAAAAGAAAATTATGAAAAAGCTAAGTTTACGATTTGGGGATGATTAAAGATCGGAGTAACCCGGTCTTTTTCTGGAGGATAGTAAATGAATTTAAATCAATTAGATATCATCGTTTCAAGTATTCCTCAAGTCTGTGCTGACTTGGAGCGTATTTTGGATAAACAGGCAGATTATGTTGACCAAGGCTTTGCTCAGTTCACGATTGGTAGTCACTGCCTCATGTTGTCCCAAAATCATTTGATTCCTTTGGAAGATTTTCAGTCAGGAATCATTCTTCATATCGAGGTTGAGGATCTAAATCAGAATTACCAACGTTTAAAAGAGATCGGTGTCGAGATTTTACACGGTATTTGTGAAACGGATTGGGGAACAGAGTCCTTATTAGTTAAAGGTCCTGCTGGTCTAGTGATTGATTTTTATCGTATGAAATAGGACATAGTAGAGTTTGATCGTCAACAAAAGTTATAGCATAAGAAGGGATTTATTCACTATTTTTATAAAATCTTCTCCCTACTTTATAAGAACGGAAAAAGAGTTCAATTCGGACTCTTTTTCTGCTATAATGAGGGGAGAAAAATCAGACAGGAGAATAAGATGTCAGAACCATTATTTTTACAATCAGTTATGCAAGAAAAAATCTGGGGTGGAACCAAGCTACGTGATGAGTTTGGCTACGACATCCCAAGTGAAAAAATCGGAGAATACTGGGCCATCTCAGCTCACCCAAATGGTGTCTCTACAGTTGCTAATGGTCGTTTTGAGGGAATAGACCTTGCTACTTTGTATGCGGAGCACCGTGAATTGTTTGGAAATCGTCCTGAGCCTGTATTTCCGCTTTTGACTAAGATCCTGGATGCTAACGACTGGCTCAGCGTTCAAGTTCATCCAGACGATGCTTATGGACTAGAGCATGAAGGCGAACTCGGAAAAACAGAATGCTGGTACATCATCGCTGCGGATGAAGGTTCAGAGATTATCTATGGTCACAATGCCAAGTCAAAAGATGAACTCCGTCAGCAAATAGAGGATAAGAACTGGGATGCTTTGTTGACAAAAGTACCAGTTAAAGCTGGAGATTTCTTCTATGTGCCAAGTGGCACCATGCATGCTATCGGTGCAGGCATCTTGATTCTTGAAACCCAACAGTCTAGTGATACAACTTACCGCGTCTATGACTTTGACCGCAAGGACGACAAGGGCAACTTGCGTGAACTTCACCTTGAAAAATCCATTGATGTCTTGAACATTGGTGAGCCTGCAAATAGCCGCCCTGTAACTGTTAAAGCAGATGATTTGCGTTCCACTCTCCTTGTATCCAATGATTTCTTTGCAGTTTACAAGTGGGAAATTACTGGAAAAGTTGACTTCGAAAAGACAGCTGACTACAGCTTGTTCAGTGTCTTAGCTGGTCAAGGTCAACTGACTGTTGACGGAAAAAACTATCCAATCCAAAAAGGTAGCCACTTTATCCTACCAAGTGATGTTGAAGCTTGGACCCTAGAAGGACAAGATTTGGAATTGATTGTTAGCCATCCATAAAAAAGAAAGGGCCTGAGTTCATTACTCAAGTCCTTTTTAATTACATAAATTGGGCGATAAAGACCACGATGATGATGATTGGAATGATGAAACGAAGAAGGAAGAGCCAGACTTGGAACAGTCCCTGTTTCCATGCTGTTTCATCGAGATGGAGTTCCTCCATGGCAAGAGCTTTTTTAAAGATATAGCCTGTAAAAAGTGAAAGGCAGAGAGCTCCAAATGGCATGAGGAGATTGGAAACCAAGAAGTCCATAGCGTCAAAGAAGGTTTTACCAAAAATGTGAACATCTGCCATGACACCGTAAGATAGGGCTGAAGGAATTCCAAAGACAAAGGTCAAAATTCCTAAAATAACACTCCACTTAGCACGCTTGCTGTTGTCCTGGTTGGTGATATTGCCCACATTGATTTCCAGCATAACGACGGAAGAAGTGACTGTCGCAAAGAGGAAGAGCAAGAGGAAGAGGATGTAGAAAATGGTTCCAAAAGGCATCTTGTCAAAGAGTTGAGGCAAGACGATAAAGAGCAGGCTCGGTCCTCCTTCAGATTGGATATTGAAGGCTGACATGGCTGGGAAAATGGCTAGACCCGCCATGATAGATACTGAGATATTCATGGCTACAATGGAAATTCCTGATTGGACCAGATTGGTTTTCTTGTCCAAGTAAGAAGCATAGGTCAGCATGGCTGTAACCCCTAGTGAGAGGGCAAAGAAAGATTGTCCCAGAGCATAGAGGAGACCAGCACTGGTCAGTTTTGAAAAGTCTGGTTTGAGGAAGTATAGAACGCCTTCCATGGCATTTGGCAAGCTGAGAGAACGACCGATGATGACGACAAAGATGATAAAGAGCAGGGGCATCATAACCTTAGATGCTCTTTCAATCCCTTTTTGAACACCACGTGATACAATGAAGATATTCAATAGGATAAAGGCTGCTTGAGCTCCAAGCGCAATGGCTGGATTTGAAATGATTGAAGTAAACAACTGAGCATAATCACCCGTTCCACTAATCTGGAACAATTTTCCAAACTCAATGCCTAGATAAACCAGAATCCATCCCCCAATAACACTGTAGAAAGATAAGAGGATAAAGAGGGCAAAGGCACCAATCCAACCGATAAAGTTGTACTTGCTATTCTTGCCTAGTTTTCCAAAGGTTTTGATTGCTGAGACACCAGCGCTTCGGCCGAGGGCAAATTCTGCAAGCAAAAGGGGGAAGCCGATTAGAATAGTGGAGATGAGAAAGACCAGTAAAAAGCCTCCTCCACCGTTAGCAGCAGTCATGTAGGGAAATTTCCAAACAGCTCCAAGTCCGATGGCTGAGCCAGCAGACGCTAGGATAAAGCCCAGTTTAGAACCCCATTGCGATTTTTCAGACATAGTTAAACTCCTAAAATTAGTGTTACAAAAGAAAAAGCTACTGCCCTTGGCAAATAGCCTCATAAGTACTCAAGATGAGAGTTTCTTTTGATTGATAGACTTGACTATCCTATCATGTTTTCTAAGGTCTGTCAAGAAAACCATTTTCATGTTATGATAAAGTAAAAAATTTCGCAAAAACGCTTGACTCTGACCTAAGGGGAGGGGTTATACTATCAATGTAATACTCTTCGAAAATCAAATTCAAACCACGTCAGCGTCGCCTTACCGTACTCAAGTACAGCCTGCGACTAGCTTCCTAGTTTGCTCTTTGATTTTCATTTAGTATAAGGAGGAAATCATGTACCATATAAAAGAAGCTGCCCAGCTTTCGGGTGTCTCTGTCAAGACCCTGCACCACTACGATAAGATAGGACTTTTGGTTCCTTTAAAGTCGGAAAACGGCTATCGAACCTACAGTCTGGAGGATTTGGAACGCCTTCAGGTCATTCTTTATTACAAGTATCTAGGTTTTTCTTTAGAAAAAATAGCAGAGCTATTAAAGGAAGAAAGGACAGATTTATTGCCTCATTTGACCAGGCAGTTGGACTATTTGACTCGAGAAAGGGAACATCTGGATACCTTGATTTCAACCTTGCAAAAGACCATTCAAGAACAAAAAGGAGAAAGAGAAATGAGCATTCAAGAGAAATTTGCTGGATTTAACTACCAAGACCATCAAAAATACCACCAGGAGGCGGTAGAGAAATATGGACAAGAAGTCATGGACCAAGCGCTGGAGCGCCAGAAAAGTCACGAAGACGAGGCTACGGCTGCCTTCAATCAAGTCTTTCGAGCCTTGTCACAAAATCTTCAAGCTGGTCTACCTGTAACAGCAGACGAAAATCAAGAAGAAGCAGCCAAACTCTTGCAAGCTATTCGTACTTATGGATTTGACTGCTCCGTTGAAGTATTCGGTCATATCGGTAAAGGCTACGTCTATAACCCAGAGTTTAAGGAAAACATTGACAAATTTGGAACTGGCACTGCCCAGTATACATCAGATGTCATTGCCCACTATGTCCAAACTCAGACAAAATAAAATCGGAGGAGTGATCTTCCGATTTTTTCTAAATTCAAGCACTACTTGCTTAATAATTTTTCTACTACATTTAGTTTTCGCATGGTCAAATCTACATTGAAAAGCTTTTCAAGATAGTTGGTATGGAGTTTCTTTTGTTTTGCAGTTCTAGGGAGATAGAGGTAAAGACAATGGTTACCGATACAAATTTCTTCTTCACCGTAATCAATTTTCAATTTTTCTAAAGGGAGACTTTTAATAGATTCTTGATAAAAAATCACGTGTATACGATCATAAAGATAGTGTTCTCCAAACGGGTTTTCTTGGACAATTTTTTTAAAAATATCCTTATTCTTAATGATTATTTTGAGATCGGCTCCAATCTTTTTCTTTATTAGAGTATGGACATGTTCTCGTATTTTTTCTAAATCTAAGTCACTTTCAAGAATGATATTCCCACTTTGAATATAGGTTCGAACTTGTTGAAAACCGGCTTCTGTCAAGATATCTACTAGATAAGACATTTTAGGGATAGCATTTTTTCCATTAGGAGTAACTCCCCTTAACAAGATAATATGTTCCAAAGGACTTCCTTTCTTTTGGGGCTGATTTAGCCATTAAATAATTCAGATTTAGATTGGGTTTGATCCCGCCACCCAACCAGTGCAGAGGGCAGAAGTGATGTTAAAGCCACCAGTGTGGGCATTGATATCTAGTACCTCGCCAGCAAAGTGGAGTCCAGGTACCAGCTTACTTTCTAGAGTTTTGGGATTGATTTCCTTGAGACTGACGCCCCCTTTGGTAACAAAGGACTTGGCAAGGGACATTTTTCCGGTCACAGGGATTTTGAGTACTTTGATAGACTGGAGAAGTTGTTCGCGTTCCTTTTCAGTCAGTTGTTTGACTTTTTCTGGATAGCCTTGCACAAAAAATTCTGCCAAGCGTTCTGGAAGCAAAGCTTTTAAAGCGTTTTTCAAGGATTTTTCACGATTTTCTTCTAGGAATGCAGCCAAGTCCTTCTCAGAAAGTTGAGGGAAAACATCCAGTGAGAGAACCTCCCCACCCTTGACAAAGCTAGACATACGCAGAGCAGCAGGGCCAGACAAACCAAAGTGGGTAAAAAGCAGATCGTGCGTGATGACATGTTTTCCATAGCTTAAGGTCACATCGTCTAGTGAAATCCCCTGAAGTGCTTTGTGTGGAAAATCCGTCAATAATGGACTTTCAGCAGCCTCAAGTTCGGTAATGGTGTGTTTAAAATGACGGGCAATCTCATGTCCAAAACCAGTCGAACCAGTGGAAGGATAGGATTTTCCACCAGTTGTGACAATCAGTTTATCACAAGTGAAGATTTGGTCAGCTGATTTAAGAACAAATTGGTCATCCACCTTTTTAACCGAAACAATCTCGTTTTGAGTAGCGACTTGACCGCCTAGCTCAGTAATTTTCTTTTCCAAAGCCTCGATTATAGTTCGTGATTTGTCGCTGGCCGGAAAGACGCGGCCGTGGTCTTCGACCTTAAGTTTAACACCATTTTCTGTAAAAAAGTTGATGATATCATGGTTATCAAATTGGGAGAAGACACTATAAAGGAAGCGTCCGTTCCCAGGGATTCCAGCTAGTAGGTCATCTAGAGTTCCGTTGTTGGTTACATTGCAACGTCCCCCACCAGTCCCAGCTAATTTTTTTCCAAGTTTCCGATTTTTTTCGATGAGGAGGGTTTTCTGACCATGAAAGCTACTGGAAATCGTAGCCATCATACCAGCAGGACCTCCACCGATGACAATAGTATCAAAATGTTTCATAGCTCTATTGTACCATAAAAAAACAAGAGATGATGGTCACCTCTTGTCAAGAATGCAATTAATCAATTTCATATCCCATCAGCAAACCACCATCTTCTGCATAGAAACTGCAGAGACCAGAGGTTGGGAGAATTTTAATATCCGCTTGTGGGAAGGTTTCACGTATTCGGTCTGAAAGCTGTTGGCAACATTTCTCGTTATTGCGTTGGGCCATGACAATACGGCCACCAGCATATCCTGCTTTTACTAACTCATCATAGGCAGCTTGAACTGATTTCTTTGGTCCTCGTGCTTTTTGTAGCAATTCAAGGGTTCCAGTTTCACTAGCTTCTCCGACCATACGGATGTTTAGAAGGCCAACGACCGTACCGATAAGCTTGCTCAAACGGCCGTTCTTCACCAAGTTATCGACTTTGGCTAGGACAAAGAGCAACTTGGTTTTTTCTTGATAGGCGGTGATAGCTTCAACCACTTCTTCAAAAGATAAGCCCTGGTCAATCAAGTCATTTAATTTTTCTACGAGCAAGTCAACTTCCCCGCCAGCAGACAAACTATCAATTACATGAATCTTAGTGTCAGGATGATTTTCCAGATAAATATTCTTTGCTAGTTGAGCACTATTGTGACTGCCAGAGAGAGTACCTGTGATGGTTACTAGGAAAATGTTTTTGGCTCCTTCAAATGCTCGCAAATAGTCATCTGGACTTGGACAAGCTGATTTTGAAGCTTCTGCAGTGGCATACATGGTTTCCATCATTTGGTCAATATCAAGACTGGCATCATCAACAAAAATCTGATCAGCTACTTGAATGGTTAAGGGAACACTTACAAAGGTCGTGTCAATAGCTGGTTTTGCCAGTTGACGATAATCACAACCAGAGTCAGCAATAATCTTCCAAGTCATAGAAATTCTCCATCTTTGTCAGTTATACATTGACAAAGGTTCTGTCTTTTTTTACAATTATATCATGAAAGCCCTTGAAACAAAAGCCTTATCCGTCTGTTGTGACAAGTAGAAAGAAAATGTTATGTCTGAACGTAGAATCTCTGAAAAATCTCTTGAAAATCTCAGAAAATCAAACCAAGAATCCAATTTATTAACTAGAGAAGCCATCGAAACAGCCCTCTTGCAGCTCTTGGAAAAAAAGGACTTGACCAAGATTAGTATTTCTGAATTGGTCAAACGTGCAGGTGTTTCGCGTGCGGCCTTTTATCGCAATTATGATTCTAAAGAGGAAATTTTAGAGAGTGTCTTTAAACGAACTGTCCACAACATCATGGAACAGCTACACCATTATGATTTAAAGACAGACCTTTATCTGGTCTGGGTTCACCTTTTCCGAGAGGCAAGAAAGGAATCCAGAGTGATTCAACTGGCCTTGGATTACCATCTGGAAAAAATCTTTGTCCAAGCCATGCAGGAATTTCTAGAAAAATACCATGGGAAATCAAAAGGTGTCAGCTCTTATCTTCATTCCTTCTGGAGTTCAGCCATCGTCTCTGTCCTTTTAAAATGGATCAAGGATGGCATGAAGGTACCTGCTGAAAAGATTGCGGATTTACGGTTACCATTTTTTAAAAAATAGAGAAAAAGGAGAAAAGAGATGACTGAAAAAAGACTGGCCTGGGATGAGTATTTTGCAGCCCAAGCATTACTAATTGCCAATCGTTCCACTTGTAAACGTGCCAAAGTGGGCGCGATTCTGGTAAAAGATAATAAGGTTATTTCCACTGGTTACAATGGTTCGGTGTCAGGAACCGAGCATTGTATTGATCACGAATGTCTGGTCATCGAAGGCCACTGTGTTCGCACCCTTCACGCTGAGGTTAATGCTATCCTTCAAGGTGCAGAACGTGGTGTTCCTAAAGGCTTTACAGCCTATGTGACCCATTTTCCTTGTCTCAACTGTACAAAACAATTGCTGCAGGTCGGTTGCAAGCGTGTGGTTTATATCAACCAGTACCGAATGGATGACTATGCCCAATACCTCTATCAAGAAAAAGGGACAGAATTGACCCATCTACCACTTGAGACAGTACAGGCCGCTCTTAAAGAGGCAGATTTAATGTAAAAATTATCAAAAATAAATGGTTTAGAAAGATTTTTAAACCGTTTTTTGGTATAATGAGAAGAATAAATTGAAAGAAGGAATTCCAAAAATGGGAAAAATTGAAGTTATTAATCATCCACTGATTCAACACAAATTGTCAATCTTGCGTCGTACAGATACTTCTACAAAAGCTTTCCGTGAGCTAGTAGATGAGATTGCAATGTTGATGGGATATGAAGTACTTCGTGATCTTCCACTAGAAGATGTGGAAATCGAAACACCAATTACAAAAACAGTTCAAAAACAATTGGCAGGTAAGAAATTGGCAATCGTTCCAATCTTGCGTGCAGGTATCGGGATGGTTGATGGGCTCTTGAGCTTGGTTCCAGCTGCTAAAGTTGGCCACATCGGTATGTACCGTGATGAAGAAACGCTTCAACCAGTTGAGTACTTGGTGAAATTGCCTGAAGATATTGATCAACGTCAAATTTTTGTCGTAGACCCAATGTTGGCAACAGGTGGCTCAGCAATCTTGGCTGTTGACTCTCTTAAAAAACGTGGCGCATCAAATATCAAATTTGTCTGCCTTGTATCTGCTCCAGAAGGTGTTAAAGCCCTTCAAGAAGCTCATCCAGATGTAGAAATCTTTACAGCAGCCTTGGATGAACGTTTGAACGAACACGGTTATATCGTTCCAGGTCTTGGAGATGCTGGAGACCGCTTGTTCGGTACGAAATAAAATTAAAAAGGATTGACTTGGAAAAGAATTTCCAGTCGTGAAAGGAGGTTGAATTTTTGTTTCTGTCTGATGAAAACAGAGCAAAAATTTGACCTTTTTTGACCAAGATATTATAATAGTCTTATCTTCAGTCATTTGACCAACAAAATTAAAACTCAAAAGGAGAAATGAATGATTCCTGTAGTTATTGAACAAACAAGCCGTGGAGAACGTTCCTACGATATTTACTCACGTCTTCTCAAAGACCGCATCATTATGCTGACAGGCCCAGTTGAAGACAATATGGCCAACTCTGTTATTGCCCAGTTGCTTTTCTTGGATGCCCAAGATAGTACAAAAGATATTTACCTTTATGTCAATACACCTGGTGGTTCTGTTTCAGCTGGTTTGGCAATCGTTGATACCATGAACTTTATCAAGGCAGATGTCCAAACCATCGTTATGGGGATGGCAGCATCTATGGGTACTGTCATCGCATCAAGTGGAGCAAAAGGCAAACGTTTCATGCTTCCAAATGCTGAGTACATGATCCACCAACCAATGGGTGGTACAGGTGGTGGTACTCAACAAACCGATATGGCTATTGCTGCAGAACACTTGCTTAAAACTCGTAACACCTTGGAAAAAATCTTGGCTGAAAATTCAGGTCAGTCAATCGAAAAAGTCCATGCAGATGCAGAACGTGATAACTGGATGAGTGCCCAAGAAACACTTGAATATGGCTTTATTGATGAAATCATGGCCAACAATTCATTGAATTAATGATCATAGAAGGCAAACTCGACTGGGTTTGCTTTTTTTGGTATAATAGGGAGAGATTTCTTAGAAAGAGGATTTATCATGTTTGAAAAAGTCAATCGATCTGGCTTGATTATCTATCTTTACTATAATCGTGATGCCAAAAAATTGCAGGATTATGGAGATATTACCTATCATTCCAAGAAACATCGTTACTTACAACTTTATGTTCCAACTCAAGAAGTGGAGCAATTGGTCGGGCGCTTGGGCAAGGAAAAATTTATAAAAAAAGTCAGAGTTTGTCATATCCAAGAGCTGGAAACACCCTTTGTGGGCAATCTTTATCGAGAGGAAAACGTTATCATTGAAAAAGTTCAAGAAAAGTGTTGACAATTTTCTGATAATTCGGTATATTCTTAACATGCTATTTATTTAAGAAATAAGGAGACAAAAAAGATGAAGAAAAAATTTGCCCTATCGTTTGTGGCGCTTGCAAGTGTAGCACTTCTTGCAGCCTGTGGAGAAGTGAAGTCTGGAGCGTCAAACGCTGCTGGTAACTCAGTAGATGAAAAGACAATCAAAATCGGATTTAACTTCGAAGAAACTGGTGCCGTAGCAGCCTACGGAACATCTGAACAAAAAGGTGCCCAACTTGCTGTTGATGAAATCAATGCTGCAGGTGGTATCGATGGAAAACAAATCGAAGTAGTCGATAAAGATAATAAGTCTGAAACAGCAGAGGCTGCTTCAGTAACAACTAACCTTGTAACCCAATCTAAAGTATCAGCAATCGTAGGACCTGCGACATCTGGTGCAACTGCAGCTGCGGTAGCGAACGCTACAAAAGCTGGTGTTCCATTGATCTCACCAAGTGCGACTCAAGATGGATTGACTAAAGGTCAAGATTACCTCTTTATCGGAACTTTCCAAGATAGCTTCCAAGGAAAAATTATCTCAAACTATGTTTCTGATAAATTGCAAGCTAAGAAAGTTGTTCTTTACACTGACAATGCCAGCGACTATGCTAAAGGTATTGCCAAAGCCTTCCGTGAAGCTTACAAAGGTGAAATCGTTGCAGATGAAACTTTCGTAGCAGGTGACACAGACTTCCAAGCAGCCCTTACAAAAATGAAAGGGAAAGACTTTGATGCTATCATCGTTCCTGGTTACTACACTGAAGCTGGTAAAATTGTAAACCAAGCGCGTGGTATGGGAATTGACAAACCAATCGTTGGTGGTGATGGATTCAACGGTGAAGAGTTTGTACAACAAGCAACTGCTGAAAAAGCATCAAACATCTACTTTATCTCAGGCTTCTCAACTACTGTAGAAGTTTCAGCTAAAGCAAAAGCTTTCCTTGACGCTTACCGTGCTAAGTACAATGAAGAGCCTTCAACATTTGCAGCCTTGGCTTATGACTCAGTTCACCTTGTAGCAAATGCAGCAAAAGGTGCTAAAAACTCAGGTGAAATCAAGGATAACCTTGCTAAAACAAAAGACTTTGAAGGTGTAACTGGTCAAACAAGCTTTGATGCAGACCACAACACAGTCAAAACTGCTTACATGATGACCATGAACAATGGTAAGGTTGAAGCAGCAGAAGTTGTAAAACCATAATAGAAAAATGTTGAAATAGGGAATGAGCCTCTGACTCACTCCCTGTTTCGATGTTTAAGAACCTATCAAAAAGTGAGGGAAAACCCTCGAAATTATAAATAGAAAGAGTGAATCTTATGCTCCAACAACTAGTAAATGGTTTGATTCTAGGTAGTGTTTACGCGCTGTTAGCCCTAGGATATACCATGGTTTACGGAATTATCAAGCTCATCAACTTCGCCCACGGTGATATTTATATGATGGGAGCCTTTATCGGTTATTTCTTGATTAATTCTTTCCAAATGAATTTCTTTGTAGCGCTTATTGTAGCGATGCTAGCGACAGCCATTCTTGGTGTCGTGATTGAGTTCCTTGCTTACCGACCTTTGCGTCACTCTACTCGTATTGCTGTTTTGATTACGGCTATTGGGGTTTCTTTCCTATTGGAGTATGGGATGGTCTATCTGGTTGGTGCCAATACCCGTGCCTTCCCTCAAGCGATTCAAACAGTTCGCTATGATTTGGGACCAATTAGCTTAACAAATGTGCAGTTAATGATCTTGGCCATTTCCTTGATTTTGATGATTTTGTTACAAGTCATTGTCCAAAAGACTAAGATGGGGAAAGCCATGCGTGCGGTATCCGTAGATAGCGATGCGGCACAATTGATGGGGATCAATGTAAACCGTACTATCAGCTTTACCTTTGCTTTAGGTTCAGCTCTTGCGGGTGCGGCTGGTGTTCTGATTGCCCTCTATTATAACTCTCTTGAGCCTTTGATGGGGGTTACTCCAGGTCTTAAGTCTTTCGTTGCCGCAGTACTTGGTGGTATCGGAATTATTCCTGGTGCGGCTCTTGGTGGTTTTGTGATTGGTCTATTGGAAACCTTTGCGACAGCCTTTGGGATGTCAGACTTCCGTGATGCCATTGTTTATGGAATCTTGTTGTTGATCTTGATTGTCCGCCCAGCTGGTATCCTTGGTAAAAATGTGAAAGAGAAGGTGTAAACGATGAAGGAAAATTTAAAAGTTAATATTCTATGGTTACTCCTTTTGTTAGCTGGCTATGGCTTGATTAGTGTACTGGTTTCAGTCGGAGTACTCAATCTATTCTATGTACAGATTTTACAACAAATCGGAATTAATATTATTCTGGCTGTTGGTCTCAACTTAATCGTTGGTTTTTCAGGACAATTTTCACTTGGTCATGCTGGTTTCATGGCGATTGGTGCCTATGCCGCTGCTATTATTGGTTCTAAATCACCAACCTACGGTGCCTTCTTTGGAGCTATGATTGTAGGGGTTTTACTTTCAGGAGCAGTTGCCTTGCTTGTCGGAATTCCAACCTTACGCTTGAAGGGGGACTATCTTGCGGTAGCGACTCTTGGTGTTTCTGAAATTATCCGTATCTTTATCATCAATGGTGGAAGCCTTACAAATGGTGCGGCAGGTATCTTGGGAATTCCTAACTTTACAACTTGGCAAATGGTTTACTTCTTTGTCGTGATTACAACCATTGCAACCTTGAACTTCTTGCGTAGTCCAATTGGTCGTTCAACCCTCTCTGTTCGTGAAGATGAAATCGCTGCAGAGTCAGTCGGTGTTAATACGACTAAAATTAAAATCATCGCTTTTGTCTTTGGTGCCATTACTGCAAGTATTGCAGGGTCACTTCAGGCAGGATTTATCGGTTCAGTTGTACCGAAAGATTACACTTTCATCAACTCAATCAACGTTTTGATTATTGTTGTATTTGGTGGACTTGGTTCCATTACAGGTGCCATCGTTTCAGCTATTGTCCTTGGAATTTTGAATATGCTTCTCCAAGATGTTGCTAGCGTGCGTATGATTATCTACGCTTTGGCCTTGGTATTGGTAATGATTTTCAGACCAGGTGGACTTCTTGGAACATGGGAATTGAGCCTATCACGTTTCTTTAAAAAATCTAAGAAGGAGGAACAAAACTAATGGCATTACTTGAAGTAAAACAGTTAACCAAACATTTTGGCGGTCTAACAGCTGTTGGAGATGTGACTCTTGAATTGAACGAAGGGGAACTGGTTGGACTAATCGGTCCAAATGGAGCTGGTAAAACCACTCTTTTCAACCTCTTGACGGGTGTTTATGAACCAAGTGAGGGAACAGTAACCCTAGATGGTCACCTTTTGAATGGAAAGTCACCTTATAAGATTGCTTCTTTGGGACTTGGACGTACTTTCCAAAATATCCGTCTTTTTAAAGACTTAACCGTTTTGGACAATGTTTTGATTGCCTTTGGCAACCATCACAAACAACATGTTTTTGCTAGTTTCTTACGCTTACCAGCTTTTTACAAGAGTGAAAAAGAATTAAAGGCTAAGGCTTTGGAATTGCTGAAAATCTTTGATTTAGATGGTGATGCAGAAACGCTTGCTAAAAATCTTGCCTACGGACAACAACGTCGTTTGGAAATTGTTCGTGCCCTTGCTACGGAACCTAAAATTCTCTTTTTAGATGAACCAGCAGCAGGTATGAACCCGCAGGAAACAGCTGAATTGACTGAGTTAATTCGTCGTATCAAAGATGAATTTAAGATTACGATCATGCTGATTGAACACGATATGAATCTGGTCATGGAAGTAACAGAACGTATCTACGTACTTGAATACGGTCGTTTGATTGCTCAAGGAACTCCAGACGAAATTAAGACCAATAAACGCGTTATCGAAGCTTATCTAGGAGGTGAAGCCTAATGTCTATGTTAAAAGTTGATAATCTTTCTGTGCATTACGGCATGATCCAAGCAGTCCGTGATGTAAGCTTTGAAGTGAATGAAGGAGAAGTAGTTTCCCTTATCGGTGCCAATGGTGCAGGTAAGACAACCATTCTCCGTACCTTGTCTGGTTTGGTTAGACCGAGTTCAGGAAAAATTGAATTTTTAGGTCAAGAAATCCAAAAAATGCCGGCTCAGAAAATCGTAGCAGGTGGCCTTTCACAAGTTCCAGAAGGACGCCACGTCTTCCCTGGCTTGACTGTTATGGAAAATCTTGAAATGGGAGCTTTCTTAAAGAAAAATCGTGAAGAAAATCAAGCTAACTTGAAGAAGGTTTTCTCACGCTTTCCTCGTCTTGAAGAACGGAAGAACCAAGATGCAGCTACTCTTTCAGGGGGGGAACAACAAATGCTTGCCATGGGACGCGCTCTTATGTCAACACCAAAACTTCTTCTTTTAGATGAACCATCAATGGGACTTGCCCCAATCTTTATCCAAGAGATTTTTGATATCATTCAAGATATCCAGAAACAAGGAACAACCGTCCTCTTGATTGAACAAAATGCCAATAAAGCACTCGCAATCTCTGACCGAGGCTATGTACTGGAAACAGGGAAAATCGTTCTATCAGGAACAGGAAAAGAACTCGCTTCATCAGAAGAAGTCAGAAAAGCATATCTAGGTGGCTAAAAAGGTCTGGGGGACCTTTTTAGTCGGTGGATGAAGATTGCGAAGCAATCATCATTAATAGTCCGGGGGACCTTTTTAGTCGGTGAATAGAGATTGCGAAGCAATTATCTTATCCAGTGGATTGTTTTAGCCGGCAGATGAAGATTACGAAGTAATCATCAATTATAGATTGCAAACAAATCTGCATCTACTTTGAAAGATGAATTTCTAATAATTGAAAAAATCGAATGAAAGGTATCTTGTTTTCATTCACAGAGCTCGATTTCAGAGCTCTTTTTGCTAGCTTATTCATACTTTTCTGAATTTTGAAAAAGAAATGTAAGCGTTTGATAGATTTACAAAAAGATTGTATAATAGGGATAAGAATAGAAAAGGAGAAGTCTCATGGCAGTTAAAGATTTTATGACCCGCAAGGTAGTGTATATTAGTCCAGATACAACAGTATCTCATGCAGCAGATTTGATGAGAGAGCAAGGATTACACCGCTTGCCTGTTATCGAAAATGATCAATTGGTTGGTTTGGTGACTGAGGGAACCATTGCCCAAGCTAGTCCATCCAAGGCAACAAGTCTTTCTATCTATGAGATGAATTATCTTCTAAATAAGACAAAAGTAAAAGATGTCATGATTCGCGATGTTGTCACTGTTTCAGGCTATGCGAGTCTAGAGGATGCAACTTATCTGATGTTGAAAAATAAGATTGGTATTCTTCCTGTAGTAGATAACCATCAAGTCTATGGGGTTATTACGGACCGTGACGTTTTCCAAGCCTTTCTTGAAATTGCTGGTTATGGTGAGGAAGGAATTCGTGTGCGCTTTGTTACAGAAAATGAAGTTGGTGTACTCGGAAAGATTGTTTCTTTGATTGTAGAAGAAAATTTGAATATCTCCCATACAGTCAATATTCCGCGTAAAGATGGTAAGGTCATTATCGAAGTTCAAATCGATGGATCAATTGATTTACCAGCCTTGAAAGAAAAATTTGAATCAGAGAATATTCAAGTAGAAGAAATCACTCGTACTTCAGCAAAAGTCTTGTAAGAAGGGAAGCCGAAAGGCTTCTTTTTACGTGTAATAAGGGATTAGAGCAAAAGATGGAAAGAAATGATAAAATATGCTATAATGAAATGATGTAAAAAAGGAGTATTTATGGACATTTCAGAAATTCGTCAAAAAATTGACGCAAATCGTGAAAAATTAGCTTCTTTCAGGGGGTCTCTTTGACCTAGAAGGTCTAGAGGAAGAGATTGCCATCTTGGAAAACAAGATGACAGAACCTGATTTTTGGAACGATAATATCGCGGCCCAAAAAACGTCGCAAGAATTAAATGAATTAAAAAACACCTATAATACCTTCCATAAGATGGAAGAGTTGCAGGATGAAGTTGAAATTTTATTGGACTTTTTAGCAGAAGACGAGTCGGTTCAAGAAGAACTGGTAGAGCAGTTAGCCGAACTTGATAAGATGATGACCAGCTATGAGATGACGCTTCTCTTGTCGGAACCTTATGACCACAACAATGCCATCTTGGAAATCCATCCAGGTTCTGGTGGTACTGAGGCGCAGGACTGGGGCGATATGTTGCTTCGTATGTATACTCGTTATGGTAATGCTAAAGGCTTTAAAGTGGAAGTATTGGATTACCAAGCAGGAGATGAAGCTGGTATCAAGTCAGTAACCCTATCATTTGAAGGGCCCAATGCCTATGGTCTTCTCAAGTCAGAAATGGGTGTACACCGTTTGGTGCGAATTTCACCATTTGACTCTGCTAAACGTCGCCATACCTCTTTCACATCTGTAGAAGTAATGCCAGAATTGGATGATACCATTGAAGTGGAAATCCGGGAAGATGATATCAAGATGGACACCTTCCGTTCAGGTGGTGCTGGTGGACAGAACGTCAATAAAGTTTCAACAGGTGTGCGTTTGACACACATTCCTACGGGAACTGTCGTCCAGTCAACAGTCGATCGTACCCAGTATGGAAATAGAGATCGTGCCATGAAGATGTTGCAGGCTAAGCTCTATCAAATGGAGCAAGAAAAGAAAGCTGCGGAAGTTGATTCCCTCAAGGGCGAGAAAAAAGAAATCACATGGGGAAGCCAAATCCGTTCTTATGTCTTCACGCCTTATACTATGGTAAAAGATCATCGAACTAGCTTTGAAGTTGCTCAGGTAGATAAGGTTATGGATGGAGACCTAGATGGTTTTATCGATGCCTATCTCAAGTGGCGAATCAGCTAAGATAGAAAGGAACTCACATGTCAATCATTGAAATGAGAGATGTCGTCAAAAAATACGACAACGGAACGACTGCCCTACGCGGTGTTTCGGTCAGTATTCAACCAGGGGAATTTGCTTATATCGTAGGTCCTTCAGGAGCAGGGAAGTCAACCTTTATTCGTTCGCTGTATCGTGAAGTAAAAATCGATAAAGGAAGCCTATCAGTTGCTGGTTTTAATCTGGTTAAGATCAAAAAGAAAGACGTCCCGCTTCTACGTCGTAGTGTTGGGGTTGTCTTCCAGGATTATAAATTGTTGCCAAAGAAAACGGTCTATGAAAATATTGCTTACGCTATGGAAGTAATCGGGGAAAATCGCCGTAATATCAAAAAACGTGTGATGGAAGTTTTGGACTTGGTTGGGTTGAAGCACAAGGTTCGTTCTTTCCCAAATGAGCTCTCAGGTGGAGAGCAACAGCGGATTGCGATTGCGCGTGCTATTGTAAATAATCCCAAAGTATTGATTGCGGACGAACCAACAGGAAACTTGGATCCAGATAATTCATGGGAAATTATGAACTTGTTGGAACGCATCAATCTCCAAGGTACAACTGTCTTGATGGCTACCCACAACAGTCAGATTGTAAATACCTTGCGCCACCGTGTCATTGCCATTGAAAATGGCCGTGTCGTTCGTGACGAATCAAAAGGAGAGTATGGATACGATGATTAGTAGATTTTTTCGCCATTTATTTGAATCACTAAAAAGTTTGAAACGAAATGGTTGGATGACAGTGGCTGCTGTCAGCTCAGTCATGATTACTTTGACCTTGGTTGCCATATTTGCTTCTGTTATTTTCAATACAGCGAAACTAGCTACAGATATTGAAAATAATGTCCGAGTAATGGTATACATTCGTAAGGACGTAGCTGATAATAGTGAGACTATTGAAAAAGAAGGTCAAACTGTTACAAATAATGACTACCATAAGGTATATAATGCATTGAAGGGCATGTCTACTGTTAAGAGTGTTACTTTTTCAAGTAAAGAAGAACAATATGAAAAATTAACCGAGACAATGGGTGATAACTGGAAAATTTTTGAAGGAGATGCCAACCCCCTCTATGATGCCTATATCGTTGATACAAATACGCCAAGTGATGTAAAAACTGTGGCTGAAGATGCTAAAAAAATTGAAGGTGTGTCTGAGGTTCAGGATGGTGGTGCCAATACAGAACGCCTATTCCAACTAGCATCATTTATCCGTGTTTGGGGATTAGTTATTGCAGGACTTTTGATTTTCATTGCAGTTTTCTTGATTTCAAATACCATTCGTATCACCATTATTTCCCGCAGTCGTGAAATTCAAATCATGCGCTTGGTTGGCGCTAAGAACAGTTATATCCGTGGACCTTTCTTACTTGAAGGTGCCTTCATTGGTTTACTTGGAGCAACTGCGCCATCAGTGTTGGTCTTTATTGTTTATCGAATGGTTTACCAATCTGTCAATAAGTCGTTGGTCGGACAAAATCTTTCTATGATCGCGCCAGAGGTATTTACTCCTCTGATGATTGCTCTATTATTTGTGATTGGGATTTTCATCGGTTCACTGGGATCAGGAATTTCCATGCGCCGATTCTTGAAGATTTAGACAAAATAGCTACTTTTATGAGGAGATTAAGTGATCTCCTTTTTTTGCTACAAAAATTTTAGAAAAAAGTCTAATTTTTTTTTGTAAAAGCCTTTACAAAAAAAATTAAAGTGGTATAATTAAATCATAAAAGGTGCAAACGTTTTCGTAAAACGTTTGCCTAAATAAAAATAAAGGAGATTTGAATGATGAAAGATACATTCAAAAATGTCTTGTCTTTCGAGTTTTGGCAAAAATTCGGTAAGGCTTTGATGGTGGTTATCGCGGTTATGCCGGCTGCTGGTTTGATGATTTCAATCGGTAAGTCTATCGTGATGATTAACCCAACCTTTGCACCACTCGTTATTACTGGTGGTGTACTAGAGCAAATCGGTTGGGGGGTTATCGTTAACCTTCATATCTTGTTCGCCCTCGCTATTGGAGGAAGCTGGGCTAAGGAACGCGCTGGTGGTGCTTTCGCCGCTGGTCTTGCCTTCATCTTGATTAACCGTATCACTGGTACAATCTTTGGTGTATCAGGCGATATGTTGAAAAATCCAGATGCTATGGTAACTACTCTCTTTGGTGGATCAATCAAAGTTGCTGATTACTTCATTAGTGTTATGGAAGCCCCAGCACTTAACATGGGTGTCTTCGTAGGGATTATTTCTGGTTTTATTGGAGCAACTGCTTACAACAAATACTACAACTTCCGTAAGCTTCCTGATGCACTTTCATTCTTTAACGGAAAACGTTTTGTACCGTTTGTAGTTATTCTTCGTTCAATAATTGCTGCAATTGTACTTGCTGCTTTCTGGCCAGTTGTTCAAACAGGTATCAATAGCTTTGGTATCTGGATTGCCAACTCACAAGAAACTGCTCCAATCCTTGCACCATTCTTGTATGGTACATTGGAACGCTTGCTCTTGCCATTTGGTCTTCACCACATGTTGACTATCCCAATGAACTACACAGCTCTTGGTGGTACTTATGAAGTCTTAACTGGTGCAGCAAAAGGTAGCCAAGTATTTGGTCAAGATCCACTTTGGCTTGCATGGGTAACAGACCTTGTAAACCTTAAAGGTACTGATGCTAGTCAATACCAACACTTGTTAGATACTGTTCACCCAGCTCGTTTCAAAGTTGGACAAATGATCGGTTCATTCGGTATCTTGATGGGTGTGATTGTGGCTATCTACCGTAATGTTGATGCTGACAAGAAACATAAATACAAAGGTATGATGATTGCGACAGCTCTTGCAACATTCTTGACAGGGGTTACTGAACCAATCGAATACATGTTCATGTTTGTCGCAACACCTATGTATCTTGTTTACTCACTTGTTCAAGGTGCTGCCTTCGCTATGGCTGACGTTGTAAACCTACGTATGCACTCATTCGGTTCAATCGAGTTCTTGACTCGTACACCTATTGCAATCAGTGCTGGTATCGGTATGGATATCGTTAACTTCATTTGGGTAACTGTTCTCTTTGCTGTAATCATGTACTTTATCGCAAACTTCATGATTCAAAAATTCAACTACGCAACTCCAGGGCGTAACGGAAACTACGAAACTGCTGAAGGTTCAGAAGAAGCTAGCAGCGAAGTGAAAGTTGCAGCAGGTTCTCAAGCTGTAAACATTATTAACCTTCTTGGTGGACGTGCAAACATCGTTGATGTTGATGCATGTATGACTCGTCTTCGTGTAACTGTTAAAGATGCAGATAAAGTAGGAAATGCAGAGCAATGGAAAGCAGAAGGAGCTATGGGTCTTGTCATGAAAGGACAAGGAGTTCAAGCTATCTACGGACCAAAAGCTGACGTATTGAAATCTGATATCCAAGATATCCTTGATTCAGGTGAAATCATTCCTGAAACTCTTCCAAGTCAAATGACAGAAGCACAACAAAACACTGTACACTACAAAGGTGTAACAGAGGAAGTTTACTCAGTAGCTGACGGTCAAGTTGTTGCTTTGGAACAAGTAAAAGATCCAGTATTTGCTCAAAAAATGATGGGTGACGGATTTGCTGTAGAACCTGCAAATGGAAACATTGTATCTCCAGTTTCAGGTACTGTATCAAGCATCTTCCCTACAAAACATGCTCTTGGTCTTGTGACTGAAGCAGGTCTTGAAGTACTTGTTCACATTGGTTTGGACACAGTAAGTCTTGAAGGAAAACCATTTACTGTTCATGTAGCTGAAGGACAAAAAGTTGCAGCAGGTGATCTTCTTGTCACAGCTGACTTGAATGCTATCCGTGCAGCAGGACGTGAAACTTCAACAGTAGTTGTCTTCACAAATGGTGATGCAATTAAATCAGTTAAATTAGAAAAAACAGGTTCTCTTGCAGCTAAAACAGCAGTTGCTAAAGTAGAATTGTAATATACTTGAGGTTGGAAGCTGTATTCCAACCTCTTATTTTGGGAGAAAAGAATGAAATTTTTAACACTCAATACTCATAGTTGGATGGAGAAAGAAGCAGAGGAAAAATTCCAGATTTTGCTTGAGGATATTCTTGAAAAAGACTATGATTTGATTTGTTTCCAAGAAATCAATCAGGAGATCACTTCGCCAGAGGTGGATGTTAATGACCTTTATCAAGCTTTGCCAGCAGCTGAGCCTATTCACCAAGATCACTATGTTAGACTTTTGGTTGAAAAGTTGTCTGAGCAAGGGAAAAATTACTACTGGACTTGGGCCTATAACCATATTGGTTATGACCGCTACCATGAAGGTGTGGCTATCTTGTCTAAAACACCTATTGAAGCCAGAGAAATTTTAGTTTCAGATGTGGATGATCCAACAGACTATCATACTCGTCGTGTTGCCTTGGCTGAAACTGTAGTTGATGGTAAGGAGCTTGCAGTTGCAAGTGTCCACCTTTCTTGGTGGGATAAAGGTTTCCAAGAAGAATGGGCACGATTTGAAACTGTCTTGAAAGAATTGAACAAGCCACTTTTGCTGGCTGGAGATTTCAATAACCCAGCTGGTCAGGAAGGTTACCAAGCTATTTTAGCTAGCCCATTAGGTTTACAAGACGCATTTGAAGTTGCTCAAGAGAAAAGTGGTAGCTATACTGTTCCACCAGAAATTGATGGCTGGAAGGGGAATACAGAACCCCTTCGAATCGACTATGTTTTTACTACCAAAGAGTTAGCGGTGGAAAATTTACATGTCGTATTTGATGGTAACAAGAGTCCACAAGTCAGTGATCACTATGGCTTGAATGCTATTTTAAACTGGAAATAATGACTGAAAAGAGGTTGGGATTCACAAATTCCAGCCTTTTTTACTAGAGAAGCTACTAGAAATAGCCTAAATAAGTGAGACTACTGAAATGGAATAAAATATGGTATAATTGATAGGATAGATAGAATCGAGGATATTATGTCATTTACGAAATTTCAATTTAAAAAATATATTAGTGAAGCCTTGGAGGAGTTGAAATTTACAACTCCAACAGAGGTGCAAGACAAGTTGATTCCTATTGTTTTGACAGGTCGTGACCTAGTCGGTGAATCAAAAACAGGTTCGGGTAAGACTCACACTTTCCTATTGCCGATTTTCCAGCAATTAGATGAAGCCGACGATAGTGTGCAAGCAGTCATTACTGCACCGAGCCGTGAATTAGCTACTCAAATTTACCAAGCAGCCCGTCAGATTGCAGCCCACTCAGAGGTAGAAATTCGTGTGGTTAATTATGTGGGTGGTACAGATAAGGCTCGCCAGATTGAGAAATTGGCAAGTAACCAGCCTCATATTGTTATCGGAACGCCTGGCCGTATTTATGACTTAGTTAAGTCTGGTGACCTAGCTATTCACAAGGCTAAGACCTTTGTGGTCGATGAGGCAGATATGACCTTGGATATGGGATTCTTGGAAACTGTTGATAAGATTGCTGGAAGCCTTCCAAAAGACTTGCAATTCATGGTCTTCTCAGCGACTATCCCACAAAAACTGCAACCATTCTTGAAAAAATACTTGTCAAATCCTGTTATGGAGAAAATCAAGACCAAAACGGTCATTTCTGATACCATTGATAATTGGTTGATTTCTACAAAGGGACGTGACAAGAATGCTCAAATTTACCAGTTGACTCAGTTGATGCAACCGTATTTGGCAATGATTTTTGTTAACACTAAAACGCGTGCTGATGAATTGCATTCATATCTGACTGCTCAAGGCTTGAAGGTGGCAAAAATCCATGGGGGTATTGCCCCTCGTGAACGTAAGCGAATCATGAATCAGGTGAAAAATCTGGATTTTGAGTACATTGTCGCAACAGACTTGGCAGCACGTGGGATTGATATTGAAGGTGTCAGCCATGTCATCAATGATGCCATTCCGCAAGATTTGTCCTTCTTTGTTCACCGTGTTGGTCGTACTGGACGAAATGGCCTACCAGGTACAGCTATTACCCTTTATCAGCCAAGTGATGACTCGGATATCCGTGAGTTGGAGAAATTGGGAATCAAGTTTACTCCTAAGATGGTCAAAGACGGGGAATTTCAAGATACTTATGACCGTGATCGTCGTGTTAACCGTGAGAAAAAACAAGATAAACTTGATATCGAAATGATTGGTTTGGTTAAAAAGAAAAAGAAAAAAGTCAAACCGGGTTATAAGAAGAAAATTAAATGGGCGGTTGATGAAAAACGCCGCAAAACCAAGCGCGCTGAAAATCGCGCTCGCGGTCGTGCAGAGCGTAAAGCAAAACGCCAAACATTTTAATAGCAATTGTTGGAGTACTGAGCTCCAACTTTTTTATTTATGAGAACGAACTATCTATACAGAAACACTACATTATAGACTGCAAATTGAGCCTAAAAATGGTATAATGGAAGAGTTATATAGTCCCGATAAGATGGTAGGTATTCAGCACTAAGAAATTTCCTATCAGTACTTTGTAACTCTATAACACTATTTTTAAGGGGGGACATTTTTATGTCAGAACGTAAATTATTCACGTCTGAATCTGTATCTGAGGGGCATCCGGATAAGATTGCAGACCAAATTTCAGATGCGATTTTGGATGCTATTTTAGCTAAGGATCCAGAGGCGCACGTTGCTGCTGAGACAGCTGTATATACTGGTTCCGTCCATGTTTTTGGTGAAATATCTACAAATGCCTATGTAGATATTAACCGTGTGGTTCGTGATACCATTGCAGAGATTGGCTACACTAATACAGAATATGGTTTTTCTGCTGAGACGGTGGGAGTTCATCCGTCACTTGTTGAGCAGTCACCAGACATTGCCCAAGGTGTTAACGAAGCCTTGGAGGTTCGTGGGAATGCAGATCAAGATCCGCTTGACTTGATTGGTGCTGGTGACCAAGGGCTCATGTTTGGCTTTGCAGTGGATGAAACAGAAGAGCTCATGCCATTACCAATCTCACTCAGTCATAAATTAGTTCGTCGTCTGGCAGAACTTCGTAAGTCTGGGGAAATTAGCTATCTTCGACCAGATGCTAAATCACAAGTTACGGTTGAGTATGATGAAAATGACCGTCCAGTACGTGTGGACACAGTCGTTATTTCAACTCAGCACGATCCAGAAGTCAGCAACGAACAAATTCACAATGATGTGATTAACAAGGTTATCAAAGAGGTTATTCCAGCCTCTTACTTGGATGAGCAAACAAAATTCTTCATCAATCCTACTGGTCGTTTTGTAATCGGTGGACCTCAAGGGGACTCAGGTCTGACTGGTCGTAAGATTATCGTAGATACTTATGGTGGCTACTCTCGTCACGGTGGTGGTGCTTTCTCTGGTAAAGATGCGACTAAGGTGGACCGCTCAGCCTCTTATGCAGCACGCTACATTGCCAAGAACATCGTTGCAGCAGGTCTTGCTAAGAAAGCAGAAGTGCAATTGGCTTACGCTATCGGTGTTGCCCAGCCTGTCTCTGTTCGTATCGATACCTTTGGTACAGGAACAATAGCTGAAAGCAAGCTTGAAAAAGCAGCGCGTCAAATCTTTGATCTTCGTCCTGCAGGAATTATCCAAATGTTGGATCTTAAACGTCCAATTTACCGTCAAACAGCAGCTTATGGACACATGGGACGTACAGATATTGACCTTCCATGGGAACGTTTGGACAAGGTAGACGCTTTGAAAGAAGCAGTCAAATAAAATCTTGAGAGGGGGACTTCCCCTCTTTTTTAATATACTATTTCCTCCCAAATCATTGAAATTATAGCCTGAATTTGATATGATGGTTCTATGGATAAAAGTAGAGCAAAGCGTGAGAATCACGATAAGGTAAGAATGAGTCTAATAGCCCTAGTAGCTATCTTCTCAGTAAGTATTTGTGTCCTTGGTTCAATAATTGGATACAAAGTATATACAAAGCAAAGTTTCGAACAAAAAATTGAGTCTTTAAAAAATGATAAAGATAATCAATTTAGTGAGGGAAATCAGAAAGATCATTTTCGTAAGGGACAAGCAGAAGTAATTGCCTATTATCCTCTCCAAGGGGAGCAAGTGATTTCATCTGTAAAAGAAATCATGACACAGGATATTAAGGAAAATCTTGAAGACAAGGAAAATCTGGTTTTTTATTATACGGAGAAACAGGATTCAACTTTAAAAGGGATTGTCAACCGAAGTGTGATGAAACAAGTCTATGATTTAACTTCGTCAAAAGTTGAAGAAACTGAAAAAACTAGTCTGGCAAAAGTACATTTGACAGAAGATGGTAAACCTTTTACACTTAATCAATTATTTTCAGATCCTAGTAAAGCCAAAGAGCAGTTGTTAAAAGAAATCACCTCTTTCTTACAGGATAAGAAATTGGAGCAAGAAAAGGTCGATCAACTTGTTAAAGTCTTTTCTGACCAAGACTTGTCTGCATGGAATTTTGATTACAAGGATAGTCAGATTATCCTTTATCCAAGTCAGTCAGTTGAAAATCTAGATGAGATTGCCTTGCCGGTATCAAGTTTCTTTGAGGTTATTCAGTCCTCTTATTTATTAGATAAGGACGCAGAACTATATAAGGCTTATTATGAAAAGAAAAATCGTAAAGTAGTAGCCTTGACTTTTGATGATGGACCAAATCCTACAACGACAAATCAAGCATTAGATACTCTTTCTAAGTATGGTATCAAGGCAACTTTCTTTGTTTTAGGTAAGAATGTTTCTGGAAATGAAGAGATTTTGAAACGCATGAAAGCAGATGGTCATGTTATTGGAAACCATAGTTGGAGTCATCCAGTGCTTTCAAAACTTTCCCTTGATGAAGCTAAAAAACAAATTACTGATACTGAGGATGCGCTAACTAAAGTGTTGGGTTCTAGTTCCAAACTCATGCGTCCGCCTTATGGAGCCATTACAGACGACATTCGCAATAGCCTCGATTTGAGCTTTATTATGTGGGATGTAGATAGTCTGGACTGGAAAAGTAAAAATGAAGCATCTATTTTGACAGAAATTCAGCGTGAAGTCAAGAATGGTTCTATTATTCTCATGCATGATATCCATGCTGAAACAGTGAATGCTTTACCAAAGGTCATTGACTATTTGAAAGGTCAGGGTTATGACTTTGTGACAATTCCAGATTTGTTAGACTCTCGTCTTAAAGCTCATCAGCTCTATTACGACCGCAATCAATAATACACAAAATCTAAAGAGAAAAGTTTTCCTTGAAAATTTGGCTCTTTGGATTTTCTTCTCATAGAAAGGGAAAATAATGAAATCTTATACTTTAAATAATGGTGTTACAATTCCAGTACTGGGATTTGGAACCTGGAAAGCTGAAAATGGAGAGATTGCATACCAAGCAGTTTTAGAGGCTTTAAAGGCAGGCTATAGCCATATCGATACTGCGGCCATCTATAAAAACGAAGAAAGCGTTGGTCGTGCTATTCAAGATAGTGGCGTTCCGCATGAGGAAATTTTTGTAACCAGTAAACTCTGGAATACAAATCACAACTATGAGCAAGCTCGTCAGGCTTTTGAAGAGTCTTTAGAGAAGCTGGGCTTGGGATATTTGGATTTGTATTTGATTCATTGGCCAAATCCAAAACCACTCAGAGAAAATAACCACTGGAAAATCCGAAATTCAGAAGTTTGGAGAGCGATGGAGGATCTTTACCTAGAAGGCAAAATCCGTGCTATCGGTGTTAGTAATTTTCTTCCCCATCATTTGGATGCCTTGCTTGAAACAGCAAAAATTCTTCCAGCGGTCAATCAAGTTCGTTTGGCTCCAGGTGTGTATCAAGAGGAAGTCGTAGATTACTGTCGAGAAAAAGGAATTTTATTGGAAGCTTGGGGACCTTTTGGTCAGGGAGAACTGTTTGATAACAAGCAAGTGCAAGAAATAGCTGAAAATCACGGAAAGTCTGTTGCTCAGATAGCCTTGGCATGGAGCTTAGCAGAAGGATTTTTACCCCTTCCAAAATCTGTCACAGCATCTCGTATTCAGGCTAATCTTGATTGTTTCGAAATTGAACTGAGTCATGAGGAGAGAGAAACTTTAAAAACAATTGCTGTTCAGTCTGGTGCTCCACGAGTTGATGACATGGATTTCTAGAAAATCATAAAAAGAATTGTACATTGTTCCAATTTTTGATATAATAGTCAGCAGGAAAGAAAGTCTTATGGCGTTCTTCAAGCGAGCTTGGGATAGTGGGAGCCAAGTAGGGCAAAATAAAGAACTGGCGCTTTCTGTAGTATTTTTAAAAACAATGAAGTAATAAATTAGGGTGGAACCGCGTTTCTGACGCCCCTAGGTT
>CAUQXM010000016.1:0-34266 GCA_963522215.1 uncultured Streptococcus sp.
ACCAGTAAACCAAATGCAATCCACCAGCTGTAAGCAACAAGATTAGCTACTGGGTCTGTAAATAGAAAGAATGCTAAAAGGACAAAAATAACTCCTGTAAGGAATAGCAATAAACGATTAGAAAATTTCATTTCAATACCCTCCTGTTATATAGTATAGTTTGATACTAGAACTATTCTACACCTTTGTTATAGGAAATGTCAATAAACTAAATGGAAAATTTGGAAGTTTCAGTCTAATTCATGAAAAGAAAATCAGTTTTTATCATTTTGAAAATAAAAAGAGAAGATAAAATTTGTCTTCTCTACATGAAAATATTGTATGGCATCAAAGCAAAAGTAAATGGGTTTACACTATTTGTTAAGATGTAATTTGATTAAAAAAGAAAATCTAGATTTAAAAGTGGGGTAAATCAGTTATAAACAAGCAAAAAAGCCCTGTAAATCAAGGCTTCTTCCTGTTGTATTTAGATGCCCCCTACAGGGATCGAACCTGTGACCCACGGATTAAGAGTCCGCTGCTCTGCCAGCTGAGCTAAGGAGGCAAAGAAAAAAGCTGTATTGGTGCCGAAACTTCACGGTTTGTATTGAACCCGCGCAATTAAGCAGGTGGGCAACTCGCTCTAACTGAAGCTGTTTCCGTGTGAGACGGCCTACATGCTGTTAGAAGACTTTTGTTTCCCTAATAATACAAAAAATAGTCGGTCAACACTTAAGTGTGAAGTCGTACACCACAGCGTTTCTATGTTTATATGATACCACTTTTTCAAAAAAAATCAAGAGGAAAGTGCAATTTTTTGAAAAGGATTTCAGATTTTTCGCAAACGGTCGATAGCTTCCTTTCTTTGAGCCAAAGCCCGTTCATATTTACCAGTATCTTCTGCTTGGAAATAGTGATGATTACGAATTTTTTCTGGTAGATAGTCTTGCTTGACCCAATTTCCAGGATAGTTGTGTGGATAGAGATAGTCTTGGGCATTCCCCAGTTCCTTGCTTCCACTGTAGTGCCCATCACGCAGGTGTCGCGGAATAGGCAAGTGCCCTGATGTTTTGAGGTCAGCAAGTGCCTTATCCATAGCTACATAGGCTGAGTTGGATTTTGGAGAAAGGGCCAAATCAATGACGACATTGGCAATGAGAATGCGGGCTTCTGGGAACCCAATCTTTTGGGCAGCATCCAGAGCAGTCACGGTGTGAATCTGAGCTTCAGGATTGGCTAAGCCGATATCTTCATAGGCGATAACAGTCAAGCGACGAGCGAGACTTGGCAAATCACCAGCCTCAATCAAGCGGGCAGCATAGTGGAGACTGGCATCCACATCTGAGCCACGGATAGACTTTTGCAGGGCTGAGAGAACATCATAGTGGCCATCTCCATCCTTATCCATAGTGATGTAGCTCTGCTGCAGGCTATTTTCCATGATGTCGAGGGTGATGTGGCGGATGCCCTTATCATTCTCAGGGGTAGAGAGAGCTGCCAAATCCAGTGAGTTGAAGGCAGAGCGAAGGTCTCCGTTTGTAGAGGTAGCAATGAAATCCAGCGCATCCTCATCTAGTTCTACTGGAAAATCAAAACCACGCTCAGGGTTACTTAGAGCTATCTGCAGGGCCTCCTTGACGTCTTGGTTAGACAGAGGTTCCAACTCAAAAATTTGAACACGGCTACGAATGGCAGGAGTGACAGAGAAGAAAGGATTTTCAGTCGTAGCGCCAATCATGATGACCAGACCACTTTCCAAGAGAGGTAAGAGGAAGTCTTGCTTGGTTTTATCTAGTCTATGAATCTCGTCTAGCAATAGGACGAGACCACCAGAGAATTTAGCCTCTTCCGCAATTTCTTGCAGTCGCTTTTTACTATCAACTGTCGCATTGAAAGTTCGAAAGGCATACTTGGTCGTTCCTGCGATGGCAGAGGCAATACTGGTTTTGCCGATTCCCGGAGGGCCATAGAGAATCATGGAGGACAGGCGATTGGCTTCCACCATGCGGCGGATAATTTTTCCAGGTCCGACCAGATGCTCCTGACCGATGACCTGGTCGATGGTTTTAGGGCGCATGCGAAGCGCGAGATTGTCTGGCATAGCAGTCCTTTCTAACGTGGATTTTCTGATGTATATGTGGTAAGATGGTAGTATCTATTTTAGCATATTTCCGAGCAATCGGGGCGATTAAAGAGTCGCATAGAAAGAGGACAAAATGGCAACATATGGATTTTTAGATGTTTTAGAGGAAGAGTTGGAGAAGAATTTTCCCTTTGACTTTGAGATTAGTTGGGACAAGCGTAACCACGCGGTAGAAGTGAGTTTTCTATTGGAAGCGCAAAATGCTGCAGGTGTGGAGATGGTAGATGAAGACGGAGAGGTTTCGTCAGATGACATTCTCTTTGAGGAAGCAGTGCTTTTTTACAATCCTGCCAAGTCAACAGTCAATGCAGAAGACTATTTGACTGTCATCCCTTACCTACCTAAAAAAGGATTTTCTCGCGAATTTTTAGCTTATTTTGCTCTATTCCTCAAAGACACTGCTGAGGTTGGACTAGATGCCCTTATGGACTTTTTGGAAGACCCAGAAGCAGAAGAATTTGTCATGGAATGGAACCAAGAAGTCTTTGAAGAAGGAAAAGTAGGCTTGGAAGAGGGAGAGTTTTATCCTTATCCGAGATATTAGGAGTTGGTTGGAGATTTTATGAAGAAAATTGGGATTTATTTGGTTTATGTGCTAGCTGTTGTCTTTATTATGCTAGCTTTTGCTTGTGGAACCATCGCATTTGCAGAGTTGGGCTATTCTGCATTATTAGTTTTTAGTTTTGGTTATGCTTTTGCTTTTCTAAGCATGTATGTAATCTTGATTCTTCATGAGCTTGGTCATGCATTTTGTGGTTATCTGACAGGCTATCGTCTGGTGGCTTTTGGGTTAGGACATTTTATTTTGACCAAAAAGTTAGGCAGGTTTCATCTTAGTAGAACAGCCATTCTGAAAAATGTTGGTGCTCAATACATTGGTTTAAAAGAGGATGAAAGTGATCAAAGAATCATCCTGATGCTTTCAGGAGGCTTGATGGTTCATCTCAGCTTGATATTATTGGCGATAGTGTTTGGATTTTTGACAAGAAGCTGGTATTTTGCAGGGACTTGGATTTTTCTTAATTTGTCTTTCTTCCTAAATAACATTTTGCCAGTCGGCATCACCGATGGAGCAAAAATTTGGGAATTGCTACAACACCCTGAAAATACGAAATACGCCTACCTGATGTTGAGGCATTCTGCCCAGACCTTGCTAGCTCCTCAAGAATATGATTTAAAAGACTTTATCATGCCTGTTGATGAGGATGTGAGAGGGAGTTTTGCAGAAAGTGTTCAGACTCTTCAGGGGTTGGTATTCATATTGGATGATAATATAGAACTTGCAAAGCAACAGTTTCAGTCTGTGTTAGATAAAACAGACAATCCAATGTCTAAAACTAGTTCTCAATTATACCTTCTTCAAGTTGCTCTGATGGAAGGAGATAATAAGAAGGCGGAAGAATATGCAAGTATTCGAGGAGTCAAATCCTTTTTATCTCTAAAAACAGCAGATATGCAGGTCATTCAAGCTTGGTATCAATTTAAGGTAAAGAAAGATGTAGTTCAAACTCACAAGGCTATGAAGATTGCTAGACAGAAAATGAATAGCAGCCGGATGTTACGGGATGAGAAAATCTATTATCAAAACTGGTTAGCTGAGCTGGAAAAGGAATTAACCGAAGGAGTCTAATATGGAAATAGAGATTTCTGATTTCACAGGCTGTAAGATTGCTTTGTTTTGTGGGGATAAGCTCTTGACCATCTTACGCGATGATAAGGCAAGCATTCCCTGGCCCAATATGTGGGAACTGCCCGGTGGGGGACGAGAGGGTGATGAAAGTCCTTTTGAGTGCGCGGCGCGTGAAGTTTATGAAGAACTGGGAATTCATCTGACTGAGGATTGTCTGCTTTGGAGTAAGGTTTATCCAAGTATGCTTTTTGCGGATAAACAATCTGTATTTCTAGTCGGTCAGTTGACACAGGCTCAGTTTGACAGTATCGTATTTGGAGATGAAGGACAGGGCTATCAGCTGATGAATGTTGAGGAATTTCTTAGTTCCAGTCAAGTTGTCCCTCAGTTGCAAGAGAGATTAAAAGATTATTTAAAAGTAAGTGATTAGAAAGGATGGTTCAGTTAAATTTCTAAACTGAACCCGCCCTAAACACTGTGCCAAAAAGATAAACTTCTCTTAGACACAAGCGTCTTCAGAGAATTTCCTATTTTGGTTTTGTGTTTTACGGGCTTGGTATCTTATTTATGGAAACATGGCAAGAGTTAAAAGTTACAGTGAAGCGTGAGGGAGAGGAGTTAGTTTCCAATCTCTTGATTGAGCTAGGAGCGCAAGGTGTTGCGATCGAAGATAGTATGGACTATGTGGGAAATGTGGACCGTTTCGGCGAGATTTTCCCAGAGGTCGAGCAACAAGATGAAATCGTTGTGACGGCCTACTACCCTGATACGGTTGATGTGGCAGTGGTTGAAGCAGATTTGCAGGCTCGCCTAGCAGAATTAACAGATTTTATGGATTTGGGTGAGGTCAAGATGGGGACGACTGCCTTGGCTGAGGAAGACTGGGCAGACAACTGGAAGAAATACTACGAACCAGCTCGTATCACTCATGATTTGACTATCGTGCCGTCTTGGACAGACTATGAGGCGACTGCTGGGGAAAAGATTATCAAGCTGGATCCTGGCATGGCTTTTGGTACTGGGACGCATCCAACTACTAAGATGAGCCTTTTTGCCTTGGAGCAGGTTCTTCGTGGTGGTGAAACAGTGCTAGATGTGGGGACTGGATCAGGCGTCCTCTCCATTGCTAGCTCGTTGCTTGGTGCTAAGGAAATTTTCGCCTATGACCTAGATGATGTGGCGGTTCGTGTGGCTCAGGAAAATATTGAGCTAAACCCTGGTATGGAAAAAATCCATGTAGCAGCGGGAGACTTGCTTAAGGGTGTTGAGATTGAGGCAGATGTGATTGTGGCTAATATCTTGGCGGATATCCTCATTCATCTGACAGATGATGCTTATCGTTTGGTCAAGGATGAAGGCTACCTCATCATGAGTGGCATTATCAAGGACAAGTGGGACATGGTGCGCGAGTCGGCTGAGTCAGCTGGATTTTTCCTTGAAACCCACATGATTCAAGGGGAGTGGAATGCCTGTGTCTTTAAGAAGACCAAGGATATTTCAGGTGTGATTGGAGGCTAGCATGCAACAGTATTTTGTCAAAGGCAGTGCTATCTCTCCTGTCACCATCGAGGACAAGGAGACCAGCAAGCATATGTTTCAGGTTATGCGCCTGAAAGAAGATGATGAAGTGACCTTGGTCTTTGATGATGGCATAAAACGTTTGGCGCGCGTGCTGGATGTGGAAGCTCGTCAGTTTGAGTTGGTCCAAGAATTGGCTGACAATGTGGAACTGCCCGTCCAAGTGACCATTGCATCCGGCTTTCCCAAGGGGGACAAGCTGGAGTTTATCATTCAAAAAGTAACCGAACTGGGTGCCAGCCAGATTTGGGCCTTCCCTGCCGATTGGTCGGTTGCCAAGTGGGATGGCAAGAAATTGGGTAAAAAGGTTGAAAAACTAGAAAAAATTGCCCTTGGAGCGGCAGAACAAAGCAAGCGTAATGTTGTTCCAAGTATCAAGCTTTTCGAGAAAAAAGCAGATTTTCTGGCTCAGCTGGACCAGTTTGACTCTATCGTAGTGGCCTATGAAGAATCAGCTAAAGAAGGAGAAAGCGCTGCGCTTTTACAAGCAGTTAATGGACTCGAGAAGGGAGCCAAACTGCTCTTTATCTTTGGTCCAGAGGGTGGTCTCTCACCTGCAGAAATCGAAAGTTTTGAAGCTAAGGGAGCAGTATTGGCCGGACTTGGTCCTCGCATTTTGCGAGCAGAAACAGCACCGCTTTACGCCTTATCAGCCCTTAGTGTTTTATTAGAATTAGAGAAATAAGAGGAAGAAAATGGAACAAAAACACCGTTCAGAATTTCCAGAGAAGGAACTTTGGGATTTAACAGCCCTATACCAAGACCGTGAGGATTTCTTGCGTGCAATCGAGAAAGCTCGCGAAGACATCAATCAATTTAGCCGTGACTACAAGGGCAATCTTCATACTTTTGAGGATTTCGAGAAGGCCTTTGCGGAATTGGAGCAAATCTACATTCAGATGAGCCATATTGGTAACTATGGTTTTATGCCTCAGACGACAGATTATAGCAATGACGAATTTGCCAACATTGCCCAAGCTGGGATGGAATTTGAAACAGATGCCAGTGTAGCCTTGACCTTCTTTGACGATGCCTTGGTGGAAGCTGATGAGGAAGTCTTAGACCGTTTGGGTAAATTGCCACATTTAACAGCTGCCATTCGTCAGGCCAAAATCAAAAAAGCCCACTATCTAGGGGCTGATGTGGAGAAGGCCTTGACCAATCTCGGTGAAGTTTTCTACAGTCCGCAGGATATTTACACTAAGATGCGAGCTGGGGATTTCGAAATGGCTGACTTTGAAGCTCATGGCAAGACCTACAAAAACAGCTTTGTGACCTATGAGAATTTCTACCAAAACCACGAGGATGCTGAGGTTCGTGAGAAATCCTTCCGTTCCTTCTCAGAGGGACTTCGTAAGCACCAAAATACGGCTGCAGCAGCCTATCTAGCCCAAGTCAAGTCTGAAAAACTCTTGGCAGATATGAAGGGCTACGACTCAGTTTTTGACTATCTTCTAGCTGAGCAGGAAGTGGATCGTGCCATGTTTGATCGCCAGATTGACCTCATCATGAGGGAGTTTGCGCCTGTTGCTCAGAGATACCTCAAGCATGTTGCCAAGGTAAATGGTCTTGAAAAGATGACCTTTGCAGACTGGAAATTGGATTTGGATAGTGCCCTCAATCCTCAAGTGACCATTGACGACGCCTATGATTTGGTCATGAAGTCAGTAGAACCTTTGGGGCAAGAATATTGTCAGGAAGTTGCTCGCTATCAAGAAGAGCGCTGGGTGGACTTTGCTGCCAATAGTGGCAAGGATTCTGGTGGTTATGCGGCGGATCCATATCGCGTGCACCCTTATGTCCTCATGAGCTGGACAGGCCGTTTGAGCGATGTCTATACCTTGATTCATGAAATCGGGCATTCTGGTCAATTCATCTTCTCAGACAATCACCAGAGCTACTTCAACGCCCACATGTCGACCTACTATGTCGAAGCGCCTTCAACTTTCAATGAATTGCTTCTCAGTGATTACTTGGAGCACCAATCTGACGACCCACGTCAAAAACGCTTCGCTCTGGCTCACCGCTTGACAGACACCTACTTCCATAACTTTATTACCCACCTCTTGGAAGCAGCCTTCCAGCGTAAGGTGTATACATTGATTGAAGAAGGGGAGACCTTTGGTGCAAGTAAGCTCAACAGCATTATGAAGGAAGTTTTGACCGATTTCTGGGGAGATGCTATTGAAATCGATGATGATGCAGCTTTGACTTGGATGCGCCAAGCTCACTACTACATGGGCTTGTATAGCTATACCTACTCAGCAGGACTAGTCATCTCGACTGCGGGTTACCTTCATCTGAAGCATTCAGAAACTGGAGCTGAAGATTGGCTTAATCTCCTTAAATCAGGTGGTAGCAAGACACCACTTGAGTCAGCCATGATTATCGGAGCAGATATCTCTACAGATAAACCACTCCGTGATACTATTCAGTTCTTATCAGACACAGTTGATCAGATCATCGCTTACAGTGCCCAGTTGGGAGAGTAGGGGACTAGATAGGTTGTTCTAGAATGATGTTTATGAGCTTGTTAAGCGTCATTCTATTTGTTTTAGCTGTAGCTATTTTCAAACACGCCGTTGAAGGTCGTTATGCTAAATTTGAACTTGTTGTAGAGTTGATATTGATAGTTATTTACTTCATTTTCTATCAGATTGTATTTAATTGAGAATTCAACATTAAGTCATTTAAGGCTGGTTTTTTGATAAGTTAGTAGAAATTTAGAGGTATTGAGCATGTATCAAGAGTTACTTAGAAAAATAGCAGAAGAAAAACCAAGTTATAACCAGGAAGAAATCCAGTGGCTACTTGATCATTTGGGAGATCCTTCTCCAGAAATTCGTGATGAGCTTGTTTTTACAAGCTTTGCTAGAGGGATTCAGGAAGAGCTATTTACACAGGAACAATTTTATTTCATTGCTGAGGGGGTCTCAGCTGATGGAGGGTTAGATAAAGAGATTGATAAGGTAGGCCTGTCAACACTTGAACGTTCTTTTAGGGCGATTATTTATGCAAATCTCTTGTCTGCAGATGCCAACCAGCAATCGGTTTTTTATCAGGGATTACAAGCAGAAATTCGTAATGTCCTTTTAAATCAAGGTTTGCACTATCTTTCAAAAGAAAAAGATACAACGGGTTTTTCAAGTCAGTATGGTTGGGTTCATGCTTTTGCACATGGAGCCGATTTACTGACAGAGGTGGTTTGTCATCCAGACTTTCCTAAAAACAGAATTCATGAAGTATTTGAGATACTTGGCCAACTATTTAAAAGAATTTCGATTCGCTTTACAGATGATGAGGATTGGCGTTTAGCAAGAGTGATCTATGAACCTATTTTACAAGGGAAGTTGGAGCAAGATCAAGTAGCTTCTTGGATAAAAACTGTTGACTTTCCGATAGAAGAAAGGGAAGATTTTTACAAATTTTCCAACTTCAGATCCTGTCTGTTGGAAGTCTATGTCCAACTTGACCAGAGAAACAGTTTACAAGATGACTTGAAAGAAGCTATCCAGTCTTTTCAATACTAGGGATAAGCTAGTATTGCCTATTGAGAGAGTTTCTATTGTATCCTCCTAACTAATAATGAAAACTAATAAAAGAGGTTGAATCATTTTCCAACCTCTTTTCCTGTATCTTAATGGAATTGCATACCACCATCAACGATAATGGTTTGTCCTGTAATGTAGTTTGAGTCTGGTCCTGCAAGGAAACTGACGGCTGCAGCTACATCTTCTGGTTCAGATAGGCGTTTTAGGGTAATATCTTTTGCAAATGTCTGCATACCCCACTCGTCATCTTTTCCTGCATTTTTACCAACTTCATGAGCAATATCGTACATCATTGGCGTTTTAACAATACCTGGTGCGTAGGCGTTAACAGTGATACCTGAGTCTGCTAAATCACGGGCTAATGTTTGCGTAATTCCGCGAACAGCAAATTTTGTTCCACCATAAACAGTTAGATTTGGATTGCCGACTACACCAGCTTGAGAAGTTGCGTTGATAATTTTACCTCCGTGGCCAAGTGCTTTAAATTGCGCTTGTGCAGCTTGTGAACCCCAAATGACACCACCAACGTTGATACCGAAAGTACGTGTAAATTGTTCCTCAGTAATTGTATCAAGAGGAGTAGTTGGAGCAACTCCAGCGTTATTTACGACAACATTCAAATCACCAAAATGGTCAACAACCTGTTGAAATGCTTGGGCAACTTCTGCCTGTTTCGAAACATCAGCTACGACAGCAAAGGCATTTTCAGCTGATAATTCGGCAACAGCCTTTTCAGCTGTTTCGATTGCTATGTTTGTAAACAAACGCTTGTCATCTTCAGAACTTGTAAACTACATCCTTGGGCAAGTAGTTGGAGCTTTCCTTGCATCGGCTGCGGTATTCTTCCTCTTGGCGAATTCAGGTATGTCAACTGCTAGTCTTGGGGAAAATGCTTTGGCAAACGGTGTCACTGTCTTTGGCGGTTTCTTGTTTGAAGTCATCGCAACTTTCTTATTTGTTTTGGTTATCATGACCGTGACTTCAGAAAGCAAGGGAAATGGCGCGATTGCTGGTTTGGTAATAGGTTTGTCATTGATGGCTATGATTCTTGTTGGATTGAACATCACTGGACTTTCAGTAAACCCAGCTCGTAGCTTGGCACCAGCTGTCTTGGTAGGTGGCGCAGCCCTTCGACAAGTTTGGATTTTCATCCTTGCACCAATCGCTGGTGGAGTTCTTGCAGCTCTTGTTGCGAAAAACTTCCTAGGAACAGAAGAATAATTGAAACTCAAAAAGCCTTGCCCCTCGTTTTGAGGAACAGGGCTTTTTCGTATCTGTTTATATTCAATGAAAATCAAAGAGCAAACTAGGAAACTAGCCGCAGGCTATACTTGAGTACAGCAAAGCGATGTTGACGCGGTTTAAAGAGTATTAACGGTTGTCAATTTTCTCTGGATAAAGGTCGTGTTGGAAGAGGCGTTGTTCTGCCAAGCCTTCATACTTAGTTCCTGGCTTACCGTAGTTGTAGTAGGGGTCAATTGAGATGCCACCGCGCGGAGTGAATTTTCCCCAAACCTCCAAATAGCGAGGGTCTAGCAAGTTGACCAAGTCTTTCCCGATGGTGTTGATACAGTTTTCGTGGAAATCTCCGTGGTTTCGGTAGCTAAAGAGGTAGAGTTTGAGGGATTTTGACTCGACACAGAGCTTGTCAGGAATGTAGGAAATATAAATCGTCGCAAAGTCTGGCTGAGCAGTGATTGGGCAAAGTGAGGTAAATTCAGGACAGTTAAATTTGATAAAATAGTCATTTTCCACATGACGATTGTCAAAGGATTCGAGGACTTCTGGTTGATATTCGAAAATGTAGTTGGTTTCTTTGTTGCCTAGTAGGCTGAGGTTTTTCATTTCTTCTTGTTGTGACATGATTTTTTCTTTCTAATCTTAAACACCACGTTGATTATCGTAGAGGAGGGTATGGAGTTGAGGAAGGACGCGGACATTGCTCCAGCTGTCGTCAGCAGCGATACGTTCCCAGAGTTCTTTGAGGCGGTCCAGTTGGTCTTGGACAATATTACCCGTAGCCTTGGGCTCAGGATTTCCTGCTGATAAAAAGAGAACATCTGGTTGGTAGCGCTCTTGAATCCCTTTGGCAAAGGCCAAATCGACATCGTCAAAGACAGGGATTTTAAAGGTGACCTTGTCTGGCTCTAGTTGGGAAACGACAAAGTCCAAGGTTTCAAAGTTGACTTCCATCTTGGAGGAAGGAGGTTTGGGACTCAGAGTGACCTGGTCGATGTCTTTTAACCAATTTTGCCAGCGGGAGCCTTGGGTCTCAACAGCTAGAGTGACACCACGTTCCTTGAGTTTGGTTACTAGCTCAGCCATGTTGGCTGCTAGGATAGCAGGATTTCCCCCAGATAGGGTGACGTAGTCGTAGCTTCCTAGTTTATCCAAGGTAGCAATAACCTCGTCAGCAGTCATACGAGTTGGCTTTTCAGATCCATCCCAAGTAAAGGCAGAATCGCACCAGTCGCAGTGGTAGTCGCAGCCAGCAGTGCGGACAAACATGGTTTTCTGCCCGATTGCACGGCCTTCGCCTTGAAAGGTTGGGCCAAAAATTTCTAGAACTGGTAGTTTGAGGACACGTTCCCTAGTCATCTAACCACTCCCGTCTAAACTCCGCAAAGGCAGTCGGAGTCTCATAGAGGCGAACGTATTCCAAACGGAGACCGCGCTCGTCTGGCAACTCTTGACTCATAGTTTGAAAAATCCAGTAAACCATATTTTCGGCAGTCGTGTTCATATAAGGCAGGGTTTCATTGAGATAGCGATGATCCAAGTGGGGCTCTAAGTAGTTCTTGTAGATCGCTTTGATATCTCCGAAATCGTAGGTCATGCCACGTTCATCTAAAAATCCACTGACAGCAATCTGCAGATGATAGGTGTGGCCGTGCAGGGATTTGCATTTTCCCTCATAGTGAAAGAGGTGGTGGGCAGCATCAAAGGTAAACTCTTTTGATACCAAGGTTCTGTGAGGATTGTAGACAAGAGACTCCCCGGTTTCCTGTTTGATTTCTTTGGGTGCAAAAAACATTAGCCCTCTCCTTTCTGTGAGAGATAAACATCTAAACCATGTTGACGTAGGTGGCAGGCTGGGCAATCCCCACAGCCACTTCCGATAATCCCATTGTAGCAGGTCAAGGTCTTTTCACGAACATAGTCAAAGGCACCGAGTTGGTCGGCTAATTCCCAAGTTTCAGCCTTGTCTAGCCACATGAGAGGTGTTTGGATAACAAAGTCGTAATCCATGGCAAGGTTGAGGGTAACATTAAGGGATTTGACAAAGACATCTCGACAATCGGGGTAGCCTGAGAAGTCTGTCTCGCAGACACCTGTCACGATATCTTTAATGCCTCGTTGCTTAGCAAGGACTGCAGCAAAGGATAGAAAGAGGTGGTTACGACCGTCAACAAAGGTATTGGGAACCTCTCCCTCTTTTTGCTCAATTTCCAGATCAGAGGTCAAGGCATTTTCAGTGATTTGTCCCAGCAGAGACATATCGAGGATGTGATGACGAATACCCTGTTCCTCAGCTATTTCTCTAGCAACTTGAATTTCGAGATGATGGCGTTGGCCGTAGGCAAAGGTAACGGCTTCGACCGTTTCATAGTGTTCTTTAGCCCAAAAGAGGCAAGTTGTAGAATCTTGACCGCCACTAAAGACGACCAAGGCTGATTGACGTTTCATAGTACTCCTTCCAAAATGGGAAATGTTCAGAGCACGCAAAAAGCTCCCTTGAGGGAGCTAAAAAATACCAAGTCAAGGTTTTTTTTAGCGATGGCATGTCCCAAACATCGTAATATTCTACATACAGTCTAGCATATTTTTTGAAAAATGGCAAAGGGCAAGAAAAAAGAGACCAAATAAAGTACTTGGTCTCTAGTATGATTAGCTCAATTCAGCAACGATGGCCTTGATTTGTTCTGCTGTGTGAACACCAGCAACTTGTTTCACCACTTGGCCGTCTTTTTTGAAGAGAAGAGTTGGGATAGACATGATTCCAAAAGCACGAGCTGTGTTTGGATTTTCATCAACGTCCATTTTAACGATTTTCAAAACATCTTCTGAAAGTTCTTCAGACAATTTATCCAAGATTGGACCTTGCATACGACATGGACCACACCAAGTTGCCCAGAAGTCTACCAAGACCAAACCGTCTTTTGTTTCTTGTTCGAATGTTGCATCTGTAATTGCTTTTGCCATTGTATTTCTCCTTTTTTAGTTATATTGGCTTAAATCTTGTTTCATGAGATAGAAGAAGACATCTCCATAAGTCCCATGGTAGTCCAAATCATGACCGTTGTAAGTTAATTTTTGGACAGGGTAGTAGTCTGCGACGCCGATAAGGCAAGCTTGTTGTGAACGATCAAAGTCTTCATAAGAATCGAAAGTTACAGTTCTTTCGTTCTTGCTGGCATCTAGATAGGTAATTTCAATCATTTTAAAAACTCCTTTGTTTAATGATGATTTTATTTTACTCCTTGTAAAAGAGAATGTCAAGAAAAATGATTGCGCACGCAACTTTTTTCTAAAATCATCTTAAATCAAGAAATCCAAACCAGTTTCCAAGCTTTCTTCGACAGCTTTCTGTAGAGAGGCCAGTGTCTTTTGCCCATCACCTGTCAGGCAGATAAAACTAGAGCGTCTATCTTGATCACAACACCTGCGACTAAGTAGACCGCAATTTTTGGCTTCCAAGCGAGCCACCATCCGAGAAACAGCGCTCGGGCTCAGATGAAGTTTATCTGGCAGGTCAATCTGGCGTAGAGATTTTTCTTGAGCCAAGTCCAGATAGTAGAGCAGGTAGAACTCTTTCAAGGTCAGACTTTGCTCGCTCTGCTGGGCAATAGTCTCTTCCAAGAGACTTTCAATTTCTTTCTGACGACGATTGAAGTCAAACCATTTTTCCAAGTAGGTCATAGTATCTCCTTTCTTTTTAGAGTTATAATTTTAGAGTTATAAATAGAAGAATGTCCATTCACGGACAGTTTTTGTATCACAAGATGATTGCGCATGCAATAATTATACTACTTTTCAAAAGAGCTGGCAAGAAGGACGCTGGAATATTTTATCCTAAATCATGCCTGTTTTCACAAGTCAAGAATTGGTTGTATCCCCTTTCCTCTCTAAATTTTAATGACTCTTGTGCATTTCCTTGAAATTTTCTGAAAAAAGAGTAAACTGGTATGCAAGAAGTCTATTTCGTGGAGTTTAGGATGAAATTATATGTTCAATTAATGATTCTCTTTGTGATTTCTCTAATCGGAGAGGGGATCTCTAGTTTCTTTCATTTGCCTATCCCAGGCAGTATTATCGGTTTGATTATTCTCTTTCTAGCCCTACAATTCAAGTGGCTGAGAACCAGGCATGTCAACATGGTGGGGAATTTCTTGCTGGCCAATATGACCATTCTCTTTTTGCCGCCAGCAGTGGGAATCATGGAGAAGTTTGATGTGATTGCTCCCTATCTTTTGCCAATTGTTTTGATTGTCTTTTTTGCAGCTGTTATCAATATTATCCTCATAGCCTTGGTGGTTCAGTTTATCAAACGACGGTTTGAGGGAGATTATGAGAAAGGAGATGCCAAATGAGTGAATTTGTTTCCAATCCCCTATTTGGGCTTGCCCTGTCTATCCTAGCTTATCTAGTGGGAATGCTGATTTACAGACGTTTTCCCCATCCATTGACAACGCCCTTGCTTTTGTCAGCTGTTTTCATTATCATCTTTCTAAAGGTGACGGGTATTTCTTACCAAGATTACTACCAGGGTGGGGTTTATCTGAACAACTTGATTGTCCCATCGACCGTGGCTCTAGGGATTCCGCTTTATAAGAGTTTTCACTTGATGAAGCACCATGCTCGGAGTATTCTCTTTGGTAGTCTGTTAGCAGTAGTTGTCAATACCTCTTTCACAGCCCTTGTAGCTAAGATTTTTGGCATGGACTTTTTCCTAGCCATTTCTCTCTTTCCTAAGTCAGTGACAACCGCCATGGCAGTGGGGATCACAGAAAAATTACAAGGCTTGACGACCGTGACCTTGGTTGTTGTAGTGGCGACTGGGATTTTAACCAGTGTGATTGGACCAACCCTTTTGAAGTGGTTGAAAATTGACGACCCAGTAGCAGTCGGGCTTTCCCTTGGAGGAACAGGGCATGCAGTCGGAACAGGAACAGCCTTTCGATACGGCTCTGTAGCAGGAGCCATGGGTGGCTTGGCTATCGGTGTCACCGGTATTCTCTATGTCTTTGTCAGCCCCATTGTAGCCAGTTTGATATTGAGTTAAAAAGAGGCTGGGACAAAAAGATTTTGATTTTAGGAATTCTTTATTATAAAATTTTAAAATCGATAGATTAGATAAAAAAGCGAACAAAACAGAATTCTAAGTTTCAGATAACTCGTTTTGTTCGCTTTTTATATTTAAGGTTAGACTTTTGTCCCAGCCTCTTTTGATACCGAAAGTTCTATAATGAAGTTAGAAGATTAGAGAAATTTGCCAACATACTTGATAAAATAAAACCTCAAAATACCACTAATTTATGAAGTGAATTTGAATCAAGCTGGTTATTAGCTTTAGGGGTTATTCAAAGTTTAAGAAGAATTCTAATGATAGGATAAATTAAACAGTATCTAATTCCTTCAAATAATTTTCTATCTTCATCAACATTAAAGGATTGTTATAAATCTTACATAACTCTCTTGCTTCTATATAATAATTTTTGACTTGTTCTTTGTCTAGAAATTTGGCTCCAGCATTTCCTACAAGAATAAGTAGAGGAGCCAGTTGGTAGCTTGTCTGTCTTTGTTTACAGAGTTCAATCGTCTCAAGAGCTTCTTGGATTGCTTCATTATATTTTTCCTTTGATACTAGGTAGTGAGCGTAGTTGTAACGAACTCTGATGTAGCCAAATAAAAACTCTTGATGCTCAAAATTTTTTGTCTGATATAACTCCATTAAATGAGAGTAGTTTGCCTCATATTCTTGTTCACGACCCACTAAGGAATAGAAATTAGATAGAGTATTCAACGCCTTTAAATAAATCAGAGTATTTGAGGAGACTTTTAATAATATATTTTCCAATGAAGAAATAGCCTCACACTTACTGTCATATTGATAGAAGTCAATAATAGCTTTAATCCATTCAAGGTAAGTTCGGTCTTCTAGTGTTAGAAAAGTACTTCGTTCAATCTCTATTCTATAAATATATTCCAAATCGTCATAATTTCTATCATCTAATAGTCGAGCAGATAATTGCTTGAAATTAGAGAGGTTAGATTTAATTTCAATTTGTTCATTAAAAAAATAATCTAATGGTACTTCAAGTCGTTGTGAGAGTTTGAACAAAAGGTCTGCGGAGGGAATGAAATGCCCTCTCTCAATTTTACTAATCTGGCTTTGTTCACAAATTCCTTCTGCAAGAGTTTGTTGGGAGAGTCTCAACTCTTTTCTTTTCAATCTGAATTTCTCTGCGAGTGTATTCATAAAAAATATGTCCTTTCAGTAATTGTACTACTTAATAGTATACGACTTTTAGACTTTATTAGCAAATTTTAAAAGCAAGATATGCTATATAATAATAAAAAAAAAAAAAAGTACAAAATGTTATAAAATCGTTGACAAACCTTATATAATTTGATAGAATTAGATTATAAAAAGGAAAGGGGATTCAAAATGATGAAGAAAGTTTATGGAATTAAAAGATTGTTATCATTTTTATTATTAGGCATAATTTCAGTTAGTGCTATTTTCCCATATCGACAAGTTATACAAGATGGTAAATTCCACGAAGTGAGGATTCAAGTACAAAATAAATCTACAGGTCTTGATGTTGGCAAAGCAGATTAGTAAGTTTATGCTAATAATTAAGATTTTCATGTTTTTTGCAGATAGAAAATTCGCGTAATGACAGATGTGTCTTATATCTAGAAAGAGAGATAAAGTACATCTTGAAAATATCTTATTTAATATAATTTGAAGAGAAGGAGTGATTCCAATGTGCTAGTAATTTTATTATTTTGATAATATGATCATTTATTGTAACGGAGTTTATTAACAAGGAGGTAAATAAAATGAACAATAGTATCATGGCATCAGAATTCGGTCTTAATAAAATTGAGAAAGCATTTCTATTTAGTTTGTTAGTATCTGTAGTAACTATTGTCGCTGTAGGTAATATCTACTGGGTTTGCGGAAAATTCGGAATCGAATTAGCACCAGGATGGTATCAAGAAATTGTGGAATTTGTTTCCTCGGGAGGGACAATTGTAGAGGCGTTTGCAGTTGTTGCTGGTGTTACACTTCCTGCTTGGGTAGGTCCTGTTTTGGCTGCTTTTGGTCTTGCAAGTGCATAATAATATTTTGAAAAATTGGGGAAGACACTAACTTCCTCAATTTTTCAAAATTTTCTATACGAAATTGATGAGGGCAAATAATGATCAAAAAGTATATGTTTTCAATCTATCTTTGTAGTGCTATAATTATGCTGTGTTTTTCTCTTTCATCTGAAAAGCAATTTATAACAAATGCAAGTGTAGTTTTCGGCTTTGATGATTTTATACAAATCTTGTTAAAAAATACTGTCGCAAGTATATGGCTACTTTCAGCTTATCTATTGGGGGATATGATTATATATATTTTTTTCATCACTAATGGTATTGTTTTAGGAGCGTTGCTTTCCTCTTTCCCAAATATGTTCTATTTATTATTAGTAATACCACATGGTGTTATTGAGGTTTTTTCTTATATTTATCTGTCTGATACGATAATCAATCATCGAAAAGGATGTTACGATAAACAGGATTTTATTAAACGTTTAAAGATATCCTTTTTGCTATTAATACTTGGGGCAGGAATTGAAGCATTTATTACACCCTTAATGATTAATTTTATTGAGTAAGGAGTGAATATATGATAAAAAATATTAAATTATTTGTATTGAGTATATTTGCAGTATTTATATTTGTTGTTAGATATATTTTGATTTCAAAAGATATACTTCAAGATAAATTTCGGTTTGAGTTTAATGTTTATACCATGTTCATTTTTATTGTGATATCACTAATAATAACTATAGGTGTTTTTATATTAAATATCCATATAAATTATTATGTAATCAGTAAATTGTTAAATAAATTTTGCGATATTAATGTAAGTAGATCATATTTAAAAAATTCACTTTACTATACATATATATCAGCTTATTCTATTGCTAATTTTGTGTTAATAATATTAGGATTAGGAACGAAAATAACTAACCAGTATTTTATATTTATTAGTGTTATTAACTATGTTCTAGTTTCTTTGCTGATGTTACTGGAATTAAAAAAACTTAATGTGCCAAATAAAGTTAATATTTTATTGGCGAGTCTTATTTTTTTAGGGAATAGCTTAACGATTTTATACATGATGTTATAATTCAGATGAGGTGTTAACATGAGAGCCAGATCAATAGTTAATATAAAAAATTTAACCAAGCAGTATGGGGATTTTCAATTGCAAGTCCGTAACTCAGAGATTCCAGAAGGTAAGGTTATTGGACTGATTGGTGAAAACGGAGCTGGTAAGTCTACTTTACTGAATCTGATTTTAAATCAACTACAGATTGAGAAGGATAGTATAAGAGTTTTTGAACAAACTTATTCAGAGCATGAGCAAGATATTAAATCGAAACTAGGGGTTGTCTTAGAACAAAACTTTTTTCCAGTTTCATTTTCGGTGGAGCAAGTTGAAAGAATGATGAGCATGATTTATCCTAGTTGGGATAAAAAGTTATTTTACACTTTTATTCAAAAGTTTAACTTACCATCTCAAAAACAGATTAAAGAATTTTCCAGAGGAATGGTGGTGAAACTTAATTTTGCGTCTGCACTCGCTCATCGCCCGAGACTATTAATTGCAGATGAGGCCACAAGTGGCTTGGATCCTATTGTTAGGCGAGAGATCTTATCTATTTTAGAAGAGTATGTTAAAAAAGAGAATATGACTGTAATCTTATCTTCACATATTTTGAGTGACTTAGAACAGGCGGCAGATTATTTTATTTTTATCCATAATGGGGAGATTCTTCTAGAGGGAGACAGAGAAAATTTATTGAACCGATTTATGATTAAAACAGAAATAAAGAACAATATGGATCAAGTAGACATTTATTATAAATTAGAAGAGGGTGATAGTGTTCGATATTTAGTAGTTGTATCTGACAAGAGTAAAGACGAGAGTAATTATGCAACGCTTTGGGAAATTTTATTGTTTTTAGTCAAAGGAGAACGAATAAATGAAAGGACTACTATATAAAGATGCGCAACTTATTTTAAATAAAGTAAAGATAATCAATAGAATATTTATTGCCTTAGCCTTATTCTTAATTACAATCTTTGCAAGAGAATCGGGGACAATTTTTTTACTAATAGTGTTACCAATAAGTTTAGCTTCTCTTCCCACAACTTTAGTTGTATCAGATAGTGAGAATGGTTGGAATCAATTTGTAGGAGTTTTTCCAATTTCAAAATCTAAGATAATTTTAGCGCGGTATCTCTCTTGTATTTCTTTTATTCTTTTGGTAAGTTCTATAGTATTGAGTTTAAGTCTTGCTACCCATGTCATGTTTAATCAATACAGTCTCAATCTACATTTAATTATGGCATTGATTGGAGTAATCTTTGGAATCATGTATGTAGCCTTATTGCTTCCTTCCGTATATGCCTTTGGTGCTTTTGGAAATACGATTGTCAATATACTGGTACTATCGTTAGTTATGGGATTAGTGTATGGTCTTCAGAAAACGACTTTCGGCATGATTTTCATTAACTGGATTAGTTCAGCTAATCATTTCCTTCTAGTTATAAGTATCATAATTTTGGTCAGTATCATGATTGGGGTTTCTTTTATACTTTCAACTAAAATCTATTGTAAAATATTTATGAAGTAAAGGAGCAGTGCTATGAATAATAAGAAAATATGTCGTCTAATATCTATATGTTTAGCAATCTTTTCAGCTGTTCTTGCAGTCGTTTTATTTGCATGGGGAGAAAGAGGGCAAGTTTTTATAGCTATGGTACCTCTCTTTTTATCAAAGTTCGTAGATAATATTGGAAAAAATAAATGACGAATGACTGTGCTTGGTAGGTAAAATGAAGTTGGTGTTTTGAGGCTGGGCAAAAACTCAATTAGAGGAGAAAATAAAGCAAATTTTCTAACAATAAAACGCATAATATCAAGGATTTTTAACACTTGATATTATGCGTTTTCTGATTTTAAAGACTTTTTGTCCTATGAGTATGTTATATATCTAGGTAAAAATTATTTAAAAACTATTGCAAATTAACCTTGTTTTTCAAGATGTAGTAGGTTCCGAGGTAAAAGATAGCTATGAATATGAGTTCTTCAAAAATTCCTGTACTTGCTCCAATATAGAAATTATCATTAAATCCTGCAAGTGAATTGACATAGAAGTTAGTACTGGTATTGAAGAAAACTCCAATAAATCCTATGACGATTTGGATACCAATGTAGGCTGCAACAGCAAGTGCGGTACGGTATTCGTTGAAAAGCTGTCCAATGGAAATGGCCAAGTAGATGCAGAGGATTCCAGAAATGGTATTTAGTAGGAAGGATAAGACAGTAAGACCAAAGCCGGTAAAATGTTCTCCAACAAATGACAGAAGAGTAGAAAGTTGAACTTCATTAGAATTTGTTGACAATAAGATAATATAGATACATAGGAGTAAGACAGCAGTGCTAATCAACGACCAGATAAAGGCACCGATTAGTTTGGCTGTGATGATATGGTGTTCAGAAACTGGCAAGGTTAAAGTCAGATAGCCTTGTCGGTTATAGACACTTCCTTTGAATCGTTTAATAATCAAGAAGATAGTTGAAATCACAAGTGTAACCATCAAACCACCAAAGACAGTAGATAGAAAAAAAAGTAGAACAGATAGATTTTTTTCAGGTAGTTTGATTAAGGATTGTGTCTGAATTCCAATAAGAACAGAGAGGAAGAGAACAGCACCATAAAGAGCTAAATACCACTTGTTAACATTTTTAAATTCGTAGCGAACTAAATTCCAAAACATAATAATCTCCTTTGCTTAGGCTTTAAATTCCTGACGGAAGAGTTGGTCAATGGATTCACCTGACTCATAGCGAATATCATCTACATTTCCTTGACGGACGACTTTTCCGTCTTTGAGGAAGACAATTTCATCTAAGATTGGCTCGATATCAGAAATCAAGTGGGTAGAAATCAAAACGGTAGAAGTTGGGGAGTAGTTGTTGATAATAGTATTGAGGATATACTCACGGGCTGCTGGGTCCACCCCACCAATGGGTTCATCCAGAACATAGAGACGAGCATCACGGCTCATAACCAAAATCAGTTGTACCTTTTCTTTGTTTCCTTTTGATAGTTTCTTGAGACGACTATTTTCATCAATGCCTAGGTCTGCAAGTAGATGATGGGCGCGTTCAAGATTGAAATCTTTATAGAAGGTCTTGAAATAGGTTAGGGCTTCTTTGACCTTCATTTGTTCATTAAGATAGGTCGTATCCGGCAAATAAGCTACGATAGCCTTGGTTGCTGGGCTTGGATCCATGTCGTTGATGAGGACACGTCCTTGATCTGGTTGTAAGAGGCCATTGATTAGTTTAATCAGGGTTGTTTTTCCTGAGCCGTTTGGCCCAAGGAGACCAACAATTTTTCCAGCTGGGATGTCAAGGGAAACATTTTCAAGGGCTGGTGTTGCTCCATAAGATTTGGATACATTTTCAAATGCTAGTAATGACATAGGCTTAAACTCCTTTAATATAATCGCCGACTACGCCTGGTAGTTCTTCTTTTTCATAGCCAAAGTGGGTCATGGAGGAAACGAAGTGTTCCAATTCTTCTTCGGATAGTTGTTTGCGCGATTGGGCGATCAGTTCCTTATCCTCAGTCACAAATCGTCCAGTTGTGCGCTTGCTGTAGACAAATCCTCCTCGTTCAAGGTCTGACAAGGCTCTTTGGATGGTGTTGGGATTGACACCGGCCTCGCTAGCTAGCTCTCGCACGGTTGGAAGTTGTTGATTGGGTTCCAGCGTATGGGAAACAATCTGAAGCTTGATTTTCTCCATAATCTGTAAATAGATGGGTTTTTTGTTGTCAAATGTCCAGGACATCTTGGTCTCCTTTCTTTTATCTCTTTGTCTTAATTAAATAATACAACAAAACAAAAAACTTGTCAAGCAAAAAGAAGAATTGTTTTGGGAATCGTTTAAAAAATGGTATAATGAAAAGAAAACGATAAGGAGGGAAAGGATGCGTTGTCCAAAATGTGGGGCTACCAAGTCAAGTGTTATCGATAGTCGCCAAGCAGAAGAAGGGAACACTATTCGTAGAAGACGTGAGTGCGACGAATGCCAGCACCGTTTTACAACCTACGAACGAGTAGAAGAAAGAACTTTAGTGGTTGTTAAAAAAGATGGCACACGGGAACAATTCTCCAGAGATAAAATCTTTAATGGGATTATCCGCTCAGCCCAGAAACGTCCTGTGTCAAGTGATGAAATCAACATGGTAGTCAATCGTATCGAACAGAAACTCCGTGGTCGAAATGAAAATGAAATTCAAAGTGAGGACATTGGTTCACTCGTCATGGAGGAGTTGGCTGAATTGGACGAGATTACTTATGTACGTTTTGCCAGTGTCTATCGTAGTTTTAAGGATGTTAGTGAGTTAGAGAGTTTGCTCCAACAAATCACCCAGTCCTCTAAAAAGAAAAAGGAAAGATAAATGAAGCCAATTGACCGTTTTTCTTATCTAAAGAATAATCGGGTGTCGCAAGATACCTCATCTCTGGTACAGTGCTACCTCCCGATTATCGGTCAGGAGGCACTGAGCCTTTATCTTTATACAATCAGTTTTTGGGATAACGGTAGAAAGGAATATCTTTTTTCAAGCATTCTTAACCATCTCAACTTTGGGATGGATAGACTGATAAAATCCCTGAAAATCCTATCTGCTTTCAATCTCTTGACCCTCTATCAAAAAGGGGATGTTTATCAGCTAGCCCTCCATGCTCCTCTATCTAGTCAGGACTTCTTGGAACATCCTGTTTATCGCAGACTTTTAGAGAAAAAGATTGGTGATGCAGCTGTGGAGGATTTGAAAGTTGAAAGTGCTGATGGTGAAGAAATACCTGTCTCACTCAATCAAGTCTTTCCAGATTTGGCAGAGCTGGGAAGTCAAGAAGACCTTGGTCTCAAGAAGAAAGTGGCCAACGATTTTGACTTGGACCATTTTCGTCAGCTTATGGCTCGAGATGGGCTTCGCTTTGCGGATGAGCAGTCCGATGTCTTAAACCTGTTTGCCATTGCGGAGGAAAAGAAATGGACTTGGTTTGAGACCTATCAATTGGCCAAGTCAACAGCTGTTTCCCAGGTTATTTCAACCAAACGTATGCGGGAAAAAATTGCTCAAAAACCTGTTTCCTCTGACTTTAGTCCTAAGGAAGCAACCATTATCAAGGAAGCCAAAAGTAAGACTGCCTTGCAGTTCTTGGCAGAAATCAAGCAAACACGCAAGGGAACCATTACCCAAACAGAAAGGGAACTCTTGCAACAGATGGCTGGCTTGGGCTTGCTGGACGAAGTTATCAATATCATTCTCTTATTGACCTTTAATAAGGTGGATTCGGCAAATATCAATGAGAAATATGCCATGAAGGTAGCCAATGACTATGCCTATCAAAAGATTCATTCGGCAGAAGAGGCAGTCTTGCGGATCCGTGAGCGTGGGCAAAAGAATCAGGCTCAAAAAAGCAGTAAACCCAGTCCTACCAAGTCCAATGTACCCAAGTGGAGCAATCCAGATTATAAAAATGAAACCAGTGAGGAAACTCGTCTGGAATTAGAACGTAAGAAACAAGAACTATTAGCTCGATTAGAAAAAGGAGGAGATTAGATGGAAAGTGTCGGAGACGTACTCAAACGTCAACCTAGCCGTTTTCATTATCAAGATTTGGTCCAGAAAATCATGAAGGACCCTGATGTTGCGGCCTTTATCCAGCAAGAATCCCTGACTCCAGAGGAATTGAATCGCAGTATCTCCAAGTTTAATCAGTACATCACCGAGCGCGACAAATTTCTCCGTGGGGATACGGATTATATTGCCAAAGGCTACAAGCCGATTTTGGTTATGAATCATGGCTATGCGGACGTTTCTTATGAAGAAACTCCTGAACTAATCGCAGCGGAAAAAGAAGCGGCTATTAAGAACCGTCTCAAGTTAATCAATCTGCCAGCCAGTCTCAGGAAAGCTAGTTTGGCTCAAGTAGACTTGGATGATTTGGGTCGCTTGCCAGTTTTTGAAAAGCTATTAGCCTTCGTGGAACAATATCCAGCTATTCGAAAAGGTCTTTACTTATATGGAGACTTTGGTGTGGGTAAAAGTTTCATGGTGGCTGCCTTAGCCCATGATTTATCAGAAAAACGTGGTGTTTCATCAACTCTCCTCCACTATCCTAGCTTTGTCATCGATGTCAAAAATGCTATCGGTGATGGCAATGTTAAGACCTTGGTGGATGAGATTAAGCTTTCTGAAGTCCTGATTTTAGATGATATTGGTGCCGAGCAATCAACACCTTGGGTGCGTGATGAAATCCTGCAAGTCATTCTCCAATATCGGATGCAGGAAAATTTACCGACCTTTTTCACCTCCAACTTCAACTTTGAAGAATTGGAGCTGCATTTCGCTAAAGGGAAACATGGAAATGACGAAACTTGGGAAGCCAGACGCGTCATGGAACGCATCCGTTATTTGGCTGAGGAGACTCGTTTAGAAGGAGTGAACCGTCGATGACAGAAACGATTAAACTGATGAAAGTTCATAAGTCTGTTCGAAGATTTAAGGAGCAAGTCCTTCCTCAAGAAGACTTGACTGAAATCCTGACAGCAGCCCAGATGGCCTCGTCTTGGAAGAATTTTCAATCCTACTCTGTGATTGTAGTACGAAGTCAAGAAAAGAAAGATGCCTTATATGAATTGGTACCTCAAGAAGCCATTCGCCAGTCAGCTGTTTTCCTTCTCTTTGTCGGAGACTTGAACCGAGCAGAAAAGGGAGCACGACTCCATACGGATACCTTCCAACCTCAAGGTGTAGAAGGTCTCTTGATTAGTTCGGTCGATGCGGCCCTTGCAGGTCAAAATGCCTTGCTGGCAGCTGAAAGCTTGGGCTATGGTGGTGTCATTATTGGCTTGGTGCGTTACAAGTCAGAAGAAGTGGCAGAGCTCTTTAACCTGCCTGACTACACCTATCCTGTCTTTGGAATGGCGCTAGGTGTGCCAAATCAAAATCATGATGTGAAACCAAGACTGCCACTAGAGAATATTGTCTTTGAGGAAGAATACCAAGAACAGTCAACTGAGGCAATCCAAGCTTATGACCGTGTACAGGCTGACTATGCTGGGGCGCGTGCGACCACAAGCTGGAGTCAGCGTCTAGCAGAACAGTTTGGTCAAGCAGAACCAAGCTCAACTAGAAAAAATCTTGAACAGAAGAAGTTATTGTAGAAAGTGAGAAATTATGGCCCTACCAACTATTGCCATTGTAGGACGTCCCAATGTTGGGAAATCAACCCTATTTAATCGGATCGCTGGTGAGCGAATCTCCATTGTAGAAGATGTCGAAGGAGTGACACGTGACCGTATCTATGCAACGGGTGAGTGGCTCAATCGTTCCTTTAGCATGATTGATACAGGAGGAATCGATGATGTCGATGCTCCTTTCATGGAACAAATCAAGCACCAGGCAGAAATTGCCATGGAAGAAGCAGATGTTATCGTCTTTGTCGTGTCTGGTAAGGAAGGAATTACCGATGCAGACGAATACGTAGCCCGTAAGCTTTATAAGACCCACAAACCAGTTATCCTCGCAGTTAACAAGGTGGACAACCCTGAGATGCGAAATGATATCTATGATTTTTATGCCCTCGGTTTGGGGGAACCACTGCCAATCTCATCTGTCCATGGTATCGGTACAGGGGATGTGCTAGATGCCATCGTAGAAAATCTTCCAAATGAATACGAAGAAGAAAATCCAGATGTGATTAAGTTTAGCTTGATTGGTCGTCCCAACGTTGGAAAATCAAGCTTGATCAACGCTATCTTGGGAGAAGACCGTGTCATTGCTAGTCCTGTTGCTGGAACAACACGTGACGCTATTGATACCCACTTTACAGATACAGATGGTCAAGAGTTTACCATGATTGATACGGCTGGTATGCGTAAGTCTGGTAAGGTTTATGAAAATACTGAGAAATACTCTGTCATGCGCGCCATGCGTGCTATTGACCGTTCAGATGTGGTCTTAATGGTCATCAATGCGGAAGAAGGCATTCGTGAATACGACAAGCGTATCGCAGGATTTGCCCATGAAGCTGGTAAAGGGATGATTATCGTGGTCAACAAGTGGGATACACTTGAAAAAGACAACCACACTATGAAAAACTGGGAAGAAGATATCCGTGAGCAGTTCCAATACTTGCCTTACGCACCGATTATCTTTGTATCAGCTTTGACCAAGCAACGTCTCCACAAACTGCCTGAGATGATCAAGCAAATCAGCGAAAGTCAAAACACACGTATCCCATCAGCTGTCTTGAACGATGTGATTATGGATGCTATTGCCATCAACCCAACACCGACAGACAAAGGAAAACGTCTCAAGATTTTCTATGCGACTCAAGTGGCAACCAAACCACCGACCTTTGTTATCTTTGTCAACGAAGAAGAACTCATGCACTTTTCTTACCTGCGTTTCTTGGAAAATCAAATCCGCAAGGCCTTTGTCTTTGAGGGAACTCCGATTCATCTCATCGCAAGAAAACGCAAATAAAAAAGTAGAATCTGGAATGACATTTCCAGATTTTTTTGATAGAATGAAGTTGAAGAAAACGCTATCAAAAAGAGGTGTTGATGATGGAACATTTGTTTAAATTGTTAATCTTATTACCCTGTTTTTACTTTTTCAGCTGGATTGAAAAGGCCAACAGAGATAGTAAATTTTTCCCAATTTTTTACTATTTTTACTGGATTTACATCACCCTATATGCTCTTTTTAGCCTTGCTTGGACAGTTTTTTCAGTCTTGTTTTTCAATATCCTATTGAGAAATGTGGCAGACATCAAGTCTTGGGGCATTTGGCTATTATTACTACTTATTGCTTTTTCCAGTTCTTGGTTAACCTATATCTTTTTCAAAAAAATGCTTCGCTTGAGACGAGAACTAGGGAAGTCTAAAGGTGGAAGGCATTGATTTATATTGGTAAGAACATTTAATAGAACGAAACTAAAGAAAACAATTTTAAAGAGGAGGTGTCGATGATGAAACTGTCGTTTAATTGGTTTAATTTGATACTCTTATTTCCTTGTTTATATTTTTTCTATTGGATAGACAATGCTGACAGAAACAGTAAAATTTTCCCCATCTTCTACTATTTTTACTGGATTTATATTTCCCTTTTAGCTCTGTTTAGCTTGGATATGACAATTTTTTCATTCTTATTTTTCCCTTTTGTTCTAAATTATGTATCAGATGCTAGTACTTGGGGTGTTTGGTTGCTTTTGATAGTCTTATCTCTAGGCAGTGACTGGTTAGACTATATCTTTTTCAAAAACATGTTTCGCTTGAGACGAGAACTAGGGGAGTCTAACGGTGGAAGGCATTGATTTATACTCTTCGAAAATCAAATTCAAACCACGTCAACATCGCCTTGCCGTACTCAAGTACAGCCTGCGGCTAGTTTCCTAGTTTGCTCTTTGATTTTCATTGATTATTATATTACTTTCTATTTGTAGGAGGTTGCTTATGGAACGTCTAAAATCATTTATTACACGCTATTCTAAGGTCTATATTGGTTTAGTTCTGCTGATCTGGCTGGCTTTCTTCTTTGTTCCTTGGGATAAACCAGTTCTGGGAATATCTATCAATCTCTTAATCATGCAGAAAGTTTTACTAGTTTTTGGAATTCTGTCTATTTTGATGGCCTTGCTGTCCAAGAAAGTCAGTCTCTTTGTTTTTGGACTGATCTGCTGTTTTTCTCTTTGGATTAATCTATTTATCCTATTTGCGATTTTGCCGATTTTTGGCAATTAAAGTATCATAAAAGTCAGAGAGGTTAGCTTGGAAACTAGCCTCTTTTTCCTTTTCAAAATGGGGATTCTTCCTTGAAAATAATCAGTAATTGTGCTAAAATTAAAAGAACATTCTAAAATATTCGGAATTTAAAGTAAGGAAAAACATGGCTAATATTTTAAAAACAATTATCGAAAATGATAAAGGAGAAATCCGTCGTCTGGAAAAGATGGCTGACAAGGTTTTCAAATACGAAGACCAAATGGCTGCTTTGACAGATGACCAACTAAAAGCAAAAACAGTTGAATTTAAAGAACGTTATCAAAATGGAGAATCACTGGATTCATTGCTTTATGAAGCATTTGCGGTTGTCCGTGAAGGTGCCAAACGTGTCCTAGGTCTATTCCCATATAAGGTTCAGGTCATGGGGGGAATCGTTCTTCACCATGGTGACGTGCCTGAAATGCGTACAGGGGAAGGGAAAACCTTGACTGCGACCATGCCCGTATACCTCAATGCCCTTTCCGGTAAAGGGGTTCACGTAGTTACGGTCAATGAATACTTGTCAGAACGTGATGCGACTGAGATGGGTGAATTGTACTCATGGCTTGGTTTGTCAGTAGGGATTAACTTGGCTGCCAAATCTCCAATGGAGAAAAAAGAAGCCTATGAGTGTGATATTACCTACTCAACCAACTCAGAAATTGGATTTGACTACCTTCGTGATAACATGGTCGTTCGCGCTGAAAACATGGTACAACGTCCGCTTAACTATGCCTTGGTCGATGAGGTTGACTCAATCTTGATTGACGAGGCCCGTACACCTTTGATCGTATCAGGTGCTAACGCAGTTGAAACTAGTCAGCTCTATCACATGGCAGACCACTATGTAAAATCTTTGGACAAAGACGACTACATCATCGATGTGCAGTCTAAGACTATTGGTTTGTCTGATTCAGGGATTGACAAGGCTGAAAGCTACTTCAAACTTGAAAACCTCTATGACATCGAAAACGTAGCTTTGACTCACTTTATCGATAACGCCCTTCGTGCCAACTACATCATGCTTCTCGATATTGACTATGTGGTGAGCGAAGAGCAAGAAATCTTGATTGTTGACCAATTTACAGGTCGTACCATGGAAGGTCGTCGTTATTCTGATGGATTGCACCAAGCTATTGAAGCTAAAGAAGGTGTGCCAATCCAGGATGAAACCAAGACATCTGCCTCAATCACTTACCAAAACCTTTTCCGTATGTACAAGAAATTGTCTGGTATGACGGGTACAGGTAAGACTGAGGAAGAAGAATTCCGTGAAATTTACAACATTCGTGTTATTCCAATCCCAACCAACCGTCCTGTTCAACGTATTGACCACTCAGACCTTCTTTATGCAAGTATCGAGGCTAAGTTTAAGGCGGTTGTCGAAGACGTTAAGGCTCGTTACCAAAAAGGTCAGCCTGTCTTGGTTGGTACAGTAGCGGTTGAAACCAGTGACTACATTTCTAAGAAATTGGTCGCAGCTGGTGTTCCTCACGAAGTCTTGAATGCTAAAAACCACTATAAAGAAGCCCAAATCATTATGAATGCTGGTCAACGTGGTGCTGTTACCATTGCGACCAACATGGCCGGTCGTGGTACCGACATCAAGCTTGGTGAAGGGGTTCGCGAATTGGGTGGACTTTGTGTGATTGGTACAGAACGTCATGAAAGCCGTCGTATCGATAATCAGCTTCGTGGACGTTCAGGTCGTCAAGGAGACCCAGGTGAGTCACAATTCTACCTATCTCTTGAAGATGACTTGATGAAACGTTTTGGTTCTGAACGCTTGAAAGGAATCTTTGAACGCTTGAACATGTCTGAAGAGGCAATTGAGTCTCGTATGTTGACACGTCAGGTTGAAGCAGCGCAAAAACGTGTTGAAGGAAATAACTACGATACCCGTAAACAAGTCCTTCAATACGATGATGTCATGCGTGAACAACGTGAGATTATCTATGCTCAACGTTACGACGTCATCACTGCAGACCGTGACTTGGCACCTGAAATTCAGGCTATGATCAAACGCACGATTGGTCGTGTCGTTGATGGTCATGCGCGTGCAAAACAAGATGAAAAACTAGAAGCAATTTTGAACTTTGCTAAGTACAACTTGCTTCCAGAAGATTCTATTACGATGGAAGACTTGTCAGGCTTGTCTGATAAGGCCATTAAGGAAGAACTCTTCCAACGTGCCTTGCAAGTTTACGATAGTCAGGTTTCAAAACTACGCGATGAAGAAGCAGTTAAAGAATTCCAAAAAGTCTTGATTCTACGAGTGGTGGATAACAAGTGGACAGATCATATCGATGCCCTCGATCAATTGCGTAACGCGGTTGGACTTCGTGGCTATGCTCAGAACAACCCTGTTGTTGAGTATCAGGCAGAAGGTTTCCGTATGTTTAATGATATGATTGGTTCGATTGAGTTTGATGTGACACGCTTGATGATGAAAGCACAAATTCATGAACAAGAAAGACCACAAGCAGAACACCATATCAGTACAACAGCGACTCGCAATATCGCTGCCCACCAAGCAAATATACCAGAAGATTTGGATTTGAGTCAGATTGGACGGAATGAACTTTGCCCATGTGGTTCTGGTAAGAAGTTTAAAAACTGTCACGGTAAAAGACAATAAAATGAGATAGTTTAGAGGCGGATACCTTGTGAAAAGTAAATTTTTACTTGGTATCCGTTTGCTTTATAAGGAGATGAGTTATGGTATTTACAGCAAAAAGTCCTAAAATTAATATTGAAGAAGTTCGTGCCTTGTCAAAATTAGAAGGCAAAGCTTTGGAGAGAAAATCACAGCGTGATCAAGAGCTAGAAGCCATTATGCGTGGAGAAGACCAGCGGATTCTATTGGTAATCGGACCGTGCTCATCTGATAATGAAGAAGCTGTCCTTGAGTACGCTAAACGTTTGGCAGCTTTACAAGAAGAAGTGGCAGACCGTATCTTTATGGTTATGCGTGTTTATACTGCCAAACCTCGTACCAACGGAGATGGCTATAAGGGCTTGATTCACCAGCCTAATGCGACAGAAGCGCCTAGTCTTATCAACGGAATCAAAGCCGTTCGCCATCTTCATTATCGTGTTATCACAGAAACAGGAATGACAACGGCTGACGAAATGCTTTATCCTGAAAATCTACCGCTTGTGGATGATTTGATTTCTTACATGGCGGTTGGTGCTCGTTCGGTTGAAGACCAGCAACATCGCTTTGTGGCAAGTGGGGCAGATTTCGCGACTGGGTTTAAAAATCCAACCTCTGGAAATCTCAATGTTATGTTTAATGGGATTTATGCTGCTCAAAACAAACAAAGTTTCCTTTTCCTAGGAAAAGAAGTGGAAACAACTGGGAACCCGCTTTCGCACGCTATTCTTCGTGGAGCAATCAATGAGTATGGTAAGAATATTCCTAACTACTACTATGATAATTTGATGGATACCATTGCCCAGTATGAGAAAATGGGCTTGGAAAATCCTTTTATCATCGTCGATACCAATCATGACAACTCTGGTAAGCAATACATGGATCAGATTCGAATTGTCCGCCAGACCTTGATTAACCGTGATTGGAATGAAAAAATCAAGCAGTACGTTCGTGGCTTTATGATTGAGTCTTATCTAGAAGACGGCCGTCAAAACGAACCAGAAGTATTTGGCAAGTCTATCACGGACCCTTGCCTGGGCTGGGAAAATACGGAAGCCCTTGTCAGAGAAATCTACCAAACGCTAGGAGAATAAGATGGCATTTATTGAAAAAGGTCAAGAAATCGATATTGAAGCAATCAAGGCAGAAACCCAATTGTCTGCGGAAGCCTTGCGACTGAAGGAGCGTCGTGATAGAGAATTGGCAGACATCATTTCAGGAGAAGATGACCGTATCCTTTTGGTGATTGGTCCTTGCTCTTCTGATAATGAAGAGGCTGTCTTGGAATATGCCCGCCGTTTATCAGCTTTGCAAAAGAAGGTTGCGGACAAGATTTTCATGGTTATGCGTGTTTATACAGCTAAACCACGTACCAACGGAGACGGTTATAAAGGTTTGGTTCACCAGCCAGATACTTCTAAGGCTCCAAGTTTAATTAATGGCTTGCAGGCTGTGCGCCAGTTGCACTACCGCGTGATTACAGAGACTGGTTTGACAACGGCAGATGAGATGCTTTATCCGTCAAATCTGGTATTGGTAGATGATTTGGTCAGCTACCATGCTGTTGGGGCTCGTTCTGTGGAAGACCAAGAGCACCGCTTTGTGGCCTCAGGGATTGATGCACCGGTTGGGATGAAAAATCCAACCTCTGGAAATCTTGGTGTTATGTTTAACGGTATCTATGCCGCTCAGAACAAACAGACCTTCCTCTTCCATGGCCAAGAAGTTGAGACTTCAGGAAATCCTTTGGCTCACGTTATTCTTCGTGGCGCAGTCAATGAATATGGGAAAAATGAGCCTAACTTTTACTACGAAACTCTGCTAAATGCTATTGAACGCTATGAGACAATGGGACTTGAAAATCCTTTTATTCTCATCGATACCAACCATGATAATTCAGGCAAGCAATATATGGAGCAGATTCGAATTGTTCGCCAGACCTTGCAAAATCGTGATTGGAACGAGAAAATCAAAAAGACAGTTCGAGGCTTTATGATCGAATCTTACCTAGCAGATGGTCGTCAAAACCAACCAGAGGTCTTTGGTTGCTCTATTACCGATCCTTGTCTAGGTTGGGAAAATACAGAGGCCTTGGTAGAAGAGATTTATGCTACCTTGACAAAATAAGTGAAAAGGATGGAGTTGGGGAATCTCAACTCCTTTTGATGAGAATGATAGTTGGACACGGAATTGACATCGAAGAATTGGCTTCGATAGAAAGCGCAGTTACACGACATGAAGGATTTGCCAAGCGCGTGCTGACCGCTAAGGAAATGGAACGGTTTAACAGTCTTAAAGGGCGCAGACAAATAGAATATTTAGCTGGTCGCTGGTCGGCTAAAGAAGCCTTTTCCAAGGCTATGGGAACAGGTATTGGCAAGCTCGGTTTTCAAGATTTGGAAGTCTTGAACAATGAACGCGGGGCGCCTTATTTTAGTCAGTCACCATTTTCAGGAAAGATTTGGCTGTCTATCAGCCATACAGATCAGTTTGTGACAGCCAGTGTCATTTTGGAGGAAAATCATGAAAGCTAGTCCACATAGACCAACCAAGGCTCTGATTCATCTGGGAGCTATTCGACAAAATATTCAGCAAATGGGGGCTCATATCCCTCAAGGAACGCTCAAATTTGCAGTAGTCAAGGCTAATGCCTATGGGCATGGGGCTGTTGCTGTTGCGACGGCGATTCAGGATGAAGTTGATGGCTTTTGCGTTTCTAATATCGATGAAGCCATTGAACTTAGACAAGCTGGACTGAGCAAGCGAATCCTCATTTTAGGAGTTTCTGAAATCGAAGCTGTTTCTCTTGCTAAAGAATACGACATCACCTTGACTGTGGCCGGACTGGAGTGGGTTCAAGCACTCTTAGATAAGGAAGCTGACCTAACTGGATTGACAGTCCACCTCAAGATTGATTCAGGAATGGGACGGATTGGTTTTAGAGAGGCTAGTGAGGTTGAGCAGGTTCAAGCTTTGCTCCAACAACACGGTGCTTATGTTGAAGGGATTTTTACCCACTTTGCTACTGCAGACGAGGAATCAGATGACTACTTTAATGCCCAGTTAGAGAGATTTAAAACTATTTTGGCCAGTATGAAAGGTCTTCCAGACTTGGTTCATGCTAGCAATTCTGCAACGACTCTTTGGCATGCAGAGACTATTTTCAATGCGGTCCGTATGGGAGACGCTATGTATGGTCTTAACCCAAGTGGAGAGGTTTTGAATTTGCCTTATGACTTGACTCCAGCCTTGACCTTGGAGTCTGCCTTGGTTCATGTCAAGACAGTTCCAGCTGGAGCTTGCATGGGCTATGGAGCGACCTATCAGGCGGATAGCGAGCAAGTCATTGCGACGGTGCCAATCGGCTATGCAGATGGTTGGACACGAGACATGCAAAATTTCTCCGTCTTGGTAGATGGACAAGCTTGCCAAATTGTCGGGAGGGTTTCTATGGACCAAATTACCATTCGTTTGCCTAAGACTTATCCGCTGGGAACAAAAGTAACCTTGATCGGCACCAACGGGGACAAGGAAATCACAGCTACTCAGGTAGCTACCTACCGTGGAACCATTAACTATGAG
>CAUQXM010000017.1:0-33051 GCA_963522215.1 uncultured Streptococcus sp.
ATAGGAAGAAATCCAGAGGTTGCAACCCAGCCTCTGTTTTTCGGTAAAATAGAGGATGTAATATTATGAAAAAAATTAGACTTCTGTTTGCGAGTCATTGGAAAATTCTTATTTTTGAATTAGTTTTTATAGCGCTATACGTTGGTGTTTCTATTGGTGTTGATAGGCATCCAATACACAATGTTACAATATTGCCTATAATTTTTTCAGCCGAGTTTTTTGTGGCAATGATAGTTGGGATTGCTGCAGTATATTCTTGGGTTCATCATAAGAAAATATCGGACTCTGAGATTGAAGATTCACATTATGATAATAAGTTGCAGTTGTTACGAAATGTTGATGAACTTTTAGAAGTATATAAAAATAAAGGAGAAGTGCGAGAAATTGGTATTGAGATAGAAGATTTTCTAATAAGTTTGAAAAATCAGTATATTCAGAAACAGGAAGTATTGAAGCCACGAGATAAATTTCTAAACATTTATTATAAATTTATAAGTGAAAAAATTAGTACAGACCAAGATAGTTTAGAAAGTGAAGAAAGTGATTTTGAATCACAAGAAAAATCCTCAAATATTTCTTCTAATTCTTCCAGTGGCTCACTTATTGAAAATGAAGATGAACAAGAGAATCCAATACAAGTTGTTAAAACAAAAGTTTCTAGAAAACTTGGTGTCCCTATGAAGAATATCCGCTTTAGTAAAAATTATGAAGATGATGCTATAAAAGATAAATTGAACTGGACAACTTGGTATACTATCGGAAAAAATACTATTGATAAGTTACAAGATGAAGAAAAACAAATTTTTATAACTAAAGTTAATGATGAAGATATTATATTCCAAATTCAAGGCAAAGATTTAAAAGATATTATTTCAGAAGGGAAACCTCGTAAACGTCGACGTGCAGGAAAAGAAGTCTATGATCTTTTCTTTGGACAAGATCCAGATGGAAAGTTTGTTGAAGGAAGGCATAAGATTGATTTACAAAAATATAGTATTAAAAGATTGTAAAAAAGTAAGGTATTGAATTATGAATAATACAGAATTTTATGATCGTCTGGGGGTGTCAAAAAACGCTTCGGCAGACGAAATCAAAAAGGCTTATCGTAAGCTTTCGAAAAAATATCACCCAGATATCAACAAGGAGCCTGGTGCTGAGGAAAAGTACAAGGAAGTTCAAGAAGCCTATGAGACTTTGAGTGACGACCAAAAACGGGCTGCCTATGACCAATATGGTGCGGCTGGTGCCAATGGTGGTTTTGGTGGAGCTGGTGGTTTCGGCGGTTTCGATGGGGCAGGAGGCTTCGGTGGTTTTGAAGATATCTTCTCAAGTTTCTTCGGCGGAGGCGGTGCTTCGCGCAATCCAAATGCTCCTCGTCAAGGGGATGATCTCCAGTATCGTGTGAATTTGACCTTTGAAGAAGCTATTTTTGGAGCTGAAAAAGAAGTTAAATACAACCGTGAAGCAAGCTGTAGTACATGTAATGGCTCAGGTGCTAAACCAGGAACAAGTCCAGTTACTTGTGGACGCTGTCATGGTGCTGGTGTCATTAACGTCGATACGCAGACTCCGCTTGGTATGATGCGTCGTCAAGTAACCTGTGATGTCTGTCACGGTCGTGGAAAAGAAATCAAAGATCCATGTACAACATGTCACGGAACAGGGCATGAAAAACAAGCCCATAGCGTACATGTGAAAATCCCTGCTGGTGTGGAAACTGGTCAACAAATTCGCCTGGCTGGTCAAGGTGAAGCTGGATTTAACGGTGGACCTTATGGTGACTTGTATGTAGTGGTTTCTGTGGAAGCCAGCGACAAGTTTGAACGTGAAGGAACCACTATCTTCTACAATCTCAACCTCAACTTTGTCCAAGCAGCTCTTGGTGATACAGTTGATATCCCAACTGTTCACGGTGATGTTGAATTGGTTATTCCAGAGGGAACTCAGACTGGTAAGAAATTCCGTTTACGTGGTAAGGGAGCTCCGAGCCTTCGTGGCGGTGCAGTTGGTGACCAATACGTTACAGTTAATGTCGTAACACCGACAGGCTTGAATGACCGCCAAAAAGCAGCTTTGAAAGAATTCGCAGCTGCAGGCGATTTGAAAGTCAATCCAAAGAAAAAGGGCTTCTTTGACCATATTAAAGATGCCTTTGAAGGAGAATAAAGCAAAAAGAGCCGTTGGGCTCTTTTTGTTTATAGATTTTTTAAAACTTTCCTTAAGTAATGACGGACGGTAGCGACCTTCTTCGAAGTTCCATACCTAAACTTTGAGCCTAAGTCTCAAAGTTTCCGGACACCTGAAACCAAGCTGTTTCAGGTGTTTTCATTACGGCGGAAAGTCTTCGATTTAGTTGTGAAATGGTGAATGAGTTGCCTAAATTATGATGTATAGTTAATGGGATATAACTTGTTTACCTTTTAAAAAAGAGCCGTCGGGCTCTTTTTACTTATCTTCAGTTTCCTGTATTTCTTTTATCACAGCTAGTCTAGTCTGGATATCCTTTTCCAAGACCTTAAACTTGTAAGTCAGGTCTTCTTGGTATTCCTTGATGAGTTCTTTTTGCTGGTCGATGATTTGCAGGCTGTTTTGGATAATATCCACATCATCCTTGATAGCTTGAACGCGGTCAGTGGTATTCAAGACTTCATCTGTGATGGTTTGGCGATTTTTTGTGACCAGATAACTTCCGGCTGCAGCTCCTGCAAATAGCAATAGATTGGATAATTTCATGGTAACTCCTTAGGCATTTTTGATGGTTTCAGCGACTTGAGCAAGTTTATCAAAGTCTGGTTCGTGGGCGATAAAATCAATCTTGAGGTCATCGTCTGTATTGTAGCGAGGTACGAGGTGAACGTGGGTATGAAAGACGGTTTGCCCTGCGATTTCTTCACAGTTGGCAATGATATTCATACCAGCGGCCTTGGTAGCTTTCATGACTTTTTGAGCTACTTTTGGTACTTGGGCAAAGAGTTGGCTGGCGCTAGTAGCGTCCATTTCCAAAAGATTGCGATAGTGTTCTTTTGGTACGACCAAGGTGTGTCCTGGTGTCACTTGAGAAATATCCAGAAAGGCAAGAACCTGCTCATCTTCGTATACTTTTGAAGCAGGAATTTCCCCTGCGATGATTTTACAAAAAATGCAATCTGACATAAAATCTACCTCTACTGTATTGAATTTTGATATAATATAGCTACATTATACCAGATTTGGAGAAAATATGTTAGAAATTAAAAACCTGACAGGTGGCTATGTTCATGTCCCTGTCTTGAAAGATGTGTCCTTTACTGTTGAAAGTGGGCAGTTGGTCGGTTTGATTGGTCTCAATGGTGCTGGTAAATCGACGACTATTAATGAAATTATCGGTCTGTTGACACCTTATAGTGGTTCCATCAATATTAATGGTCTGACCCTGCAAGAAGATGCGACTAGCTACCGCAAGCAAATTGGCTACATTCCTGAGACACCTAGCTTGTATGAGGAATTGACCCTCAGAGAGCATATCGAAACGGTTGCCATGGCTTATGGTATTGAGCAGAAAGTGGCTTTTGATCGAGTAGAGCCCTTGTTAAAAATGTTCCGTCTGGACCAGAAATTAGACTGGTTCCCTGTTCATTTTTCAAAAGGGATGAAGCAGAAGGTCATGATTATCTGTGCTTTTGTGGTGGATCCGAGTCTCTTTATCGTGGATGAGCCTTTCCTTGGTCTTGATCCGCTGGCTATTGCAGACTTGATTCAGCTTTTGGAAGTGGAAAAGCAAAAGGGTAAGTCTATTCTCATGAGTACTCACGTGCTGGATTCGGCGGAGAAGATGTGTGATGCCTTTGTCATTCTCCACAAGGGTGAGGTGCGTGCCAAGGGAAATCTCCTGCAACTGCGCGAAGCCTTTGATATGCCTAAGGCTAGTTTGAATGATATTTACTTGGCTCTGACCAAAGAGGAGGAGCTATGAAAGACTTGTTTTTAAAGAGAAAGCAGGCTTTTCGTAAGGAGTGTGTTGGTTATCTGCGCTATGTTCTCAATGACCACTTTGTCTTGTTCCTGCTTGTCCTGCTGGGCTTTCTAACCTACCAGTACAGTCAACTCTTACAACATTTTCCTGAAAATCATTGGCCTATCCTTTTGTTTGTAGGAATTACGTCTGTTTTACTTTTGCTTTGGGGAGGAATTGCCACCTATATGGAGGCTCCAGACAAGCTCTTTCTCTTGGTCGGAGAAGAGGAAATCAAGCTCCATCTCAAGCGTCAAACTGGCATTTCCCTAGTCTTTTGGCTCTTTGTCCAGACCCTTTTCTTGCTGTTATTTGCGCCCTTATTTTTGGCAATGGGTTATGGTTTGCCTGTTTTTCTGGTCTATGTGCTTTTATTGGGGGTAGGAAAATATTTCCTCTTTCGTCAAAAGGCCAGCAAATTTTTCACTGAAAATAGACTGGACTGGGACTATGTTATTTCCCAAGAAAGCAAGCGTAAGCAAGTCTTGCTTCGTTTCTTTGCCCTCTTTACGCAGGTCAAGGGAATTTCAAACAGCGTCAAGCGTCGTGCCTATCTGGACTTTATCCTAAAGGTTGTTCAGAAGGTGCCTGGAAAGATTTGGCAAAATCTCTATCTGCGTTCTTATTTGCGAAATGGAGATCTCTTTGCCCTTAGTCTTCGTTTGCTCTTGCTTTCCATACTGGCGCAGGTCTTTATCAAGCAATCTTGGATTGCGACAGCAGTGGTAGTTCTCTTTAACTACCTCTTGCTCTTTCAGTTGCTGGCCCTCTATCATGCCTTTGACTACCAGTATTTGACCCAACTCTTTCCGCTGGACAAGGGGCAAAAGGAAAAAGGCTTGCAGGCTGTAGTCCGAGGATTGACCAGTTTTGTTTTACTTGTGGAATTAGTCGTCGGCCTTGTGACCTTCCAAGAAAAACTAGTCCTTCTAGCCATACTGGGAGCTGGTTTGGTTTTACTAGTCTTGTATTTGCCTTATCAGGTCAAACGTCAGATGCAGGAATAACATTGCCTATATGACACTAAAAAAGAAGTTGAGTTCAGTTTGTCTCAACTTCTTTTTTGTTACTACAGGATAATGGTTGGTCCGTAGAGACTCAACTTGGTCTTGACTTGGTCAAAGTGGAAGCGGTCATAGGCCCGCCAAGCGGCGCGAGTAGGAGCATCTGGATTGAGGGCGCTGAGTCCCATGAGAAGACTGGAAGTCTGGTAAAATTTTTCCAATTCAATCAAGACTCGATTATCCACTGTTTCAGCCTTGGCTAGAAAACCAAGAATAGAGTTTAATTGCTCCTGAAAGCGGACGTCGTCAGCGGTTGCCTGTTTGCATGCTTGGTAGGCTTTGTTTAAGTCAGTAATCAAAGTCTGAGCTCTTTTGATAGGGTCTGTATCTGTCATGAGAATTCCTCCTTTAATCTGGGTGCCAGTCTTGTTTCTAGCAACTGTGTTTTGATACTGTCAGTCTATCACTTTTATCTCCTTTTTCGCCTTCAAATCTTTAATTGTCCTTGAAATTTCCTGAATGGTACTGTTAAGATTTTATGATAAAATAGTGGTAAGATTATCATGCTTATTTGAGGAACAAGACACCTTTCAGGAGCGTTGAAGGCCTGTTTAGGATTTGGTGGGCTTGTATCATAGTATTTTTGCTATTCTCTTTTTAGGAAGAAATCGAAATAAGGAGAGTAAGAAGATGAGAATATTTGTTTTAGAAGATGATTTTTCCCAACAGACTAGGATTGAAACGACGATTGAGAAACTTTTGAAAGAACATCATATCACTCCCAGCTCTTTTGAGGTCTTTGGCAAGCCAGACCAGCTGCTGGCAGAGGTGCATGAGAAGGGAGCCCATCAGCTATTCTTTTTGGATATTGAGATTCGAAATGAGGAGATGAGAGGGCTGGAAGTGGCTAGAAAGATTCGGGATCGAGACCCCTATGCCCTGATTGTCTTTGTGACGACTCACTCAGAGTTTATGCCCCTGTCCTTTCGCTACCAAGTGTCTGCTTTGGACTACATTGATAAGGCCTTGTCGGCAGAGGAGTTTGAATCTCGGATCGAGACAGCCCTCCTCTATGCCAATAGTCAAGATAGTAAAAGTCTGGCGGAAGATTGCTTTTACTTTAAATCAAAATTTGCCCAATTTCAGTATCCTTTTAAAGAGGTTTATTATCTTGAAACATCGCCCAGAGCCCATCGTGTTATTCTCTATACCAAGACAGACAGGCTGGAATTTACAGCGAGTTTAGAGGAGGTTTTCAAGCAGGAGCCCCGTCTCTTGCAGTGCCATCGCTCTTTTCTCATCAATCCTGCCAATGTGGTTCGTTTGGATAAGAAAGAAAAACTCCTTTTCTTTCCCAATGGTGGAAGCTGTATGATAGCTCGTTATAAGGTCAGGGAGGTATCTGAGGCTATCAATAACTTGCATTGAGCTAGGAGAACTTATGTATAATATTTGGATTATATTGTATACACTTGTTACTCAGGGACTAGAAATTGTCATTTTCTTTAAGGTGGATGGAATTGGTCTCACTTTTGAGAGAATTTTTAAGGCTTTTCTTTTTAAGATACTATTGGCCTTTGTTTTTGTAATGATTAGCTATATAGTAGGAAATCATTACCTATCTTATTTTATGGAACCCTTGTACGGTATAGGCTTGTCTTTCTTATTGTTAAGAGGGCTTCCTAAAAAACTCCTTTTCTTTTATGGTCTCTTTCCAATGATATTGGTGAATCTCTTTTATAGAGGTATTTCTTATTTTGTGCTTCCATTTTTGGGACAAAGGCAAGTATATAATGACTACTCATTTACTGGGTTATGTATAATAATTTTCAATTTCTTCATTTCTCTAGCCTTTTTGAAATGGTTAGACTATGATTTTACTAGATTGAGAAAGGAGTTTCTCGATAAAGGTTTTCAACAGTCCCTGACTAAGATTAACTGGATAATGGGGGCTTACTTTCTAGTCATGGAAAATCTGTCTTACTTTGAATATGCATACGATATCCAATCAAAGACTGTTCGCCATCTCATCCTAGTCTTTTACTTGCTCTTTTTTATGGGAATTATTAAGAAATTGGATTCCTATTTGAAGGAAAAACTCCATGAGAGATTGGACCAAGAGCAGGCCCTGCGCTACAGAGATATGGAACGCTATAGTCGGCATATAGAGGAACTTTACAAGGAAGTCCGGAGTTTTCGCCATGACTACACCAACCTCTTGACCAGCTTACGTCTGGGCATTGAAGAGGAGGATATGGAGCAGATAAAAGAGGTCTACGACTCGGTCTTAAAGGATTCTAGTGAAAAATTGCAGGACAATAAATATGACCTGGGCAGATTGGTGAATGTTCGAGACCGTGCCCTCAAAAGTCTTCTAGCAGGGAAATTTCTAAAAGCCAGAGATAAGAAGATTGTCTTTAATGTCGAAGTTCCTGAGGAGATTCAGGTAGAGGGGATGAGCTTGCTTGATTTTCTAACCATTGTGTCTATCCTTTGTGACAATGCTATTGAAGCTAGTGTAGAAGCCTGTCAACCTCATGTTTCAATCGCCTTTTTAAAAAATGGGGCACAGGAGACCTTTATCATCGAAAATTCCATCAAAGAAGAGGGCATCGATATTTCTGAAATCTTCTCCTTTGGAGCAAGTTCTAAAGGGGAGGAGAGAGGAGTTGGTCTCTATACCGTCATGAAAATTGTGGAAAGCCATCCTAATACCAGTCTAAATACCACCTGTCAAAATCAAGTCTTTCGTCAGGTTTTAACGATTCACTCGATGTCGGTTGATGATTAGAAGACTTGTGGAAAGAAGTACTGCCTGCAGTCATCGATTAAAATACTATAGTATATGAGGTGTTCTATATGAATAAGAAATCCTTTTTTATCATCTGTTCTACGTTGATTATAGCATCGAATCTTCTCATGATTTCGGTGGTGAACAAGGGAGAAGAAACAGGGAGCAACCTGTTTGTGATTGCTATAGCCTGTGTTATGTTACCATCATTCTTATATGCGGTTGAGAACCGAATGGCTTCTTTAATTCGGACAGGGTCAGTAGCTTTACTCTTATTGACAGTATTGTCTTTAGTCCGTCTTGTCAACAGAATAGAGAGGACGCCTGAAATTCTCAACATTATCATTACCCTCTTGGTTTTGGCAAGTGGGATAGCCTGTATCCTTGTTGCAATCATGAGAATATATGAGAACAGACGGAAGTAAGGCTGAATAGTTAGGTCTTTACGTTGTTAAATTCTCCTAGGGCAAGTATGTTTTTCATGCTTGCTTTTTAAATTTTTTACAATTCAAGATGTTTTGATGACCATTTATGATTTGGATGGAAAGTTTTAAAAAATAGTAGTATACTAACCTTATTAAGGTTGTAATAGGACGAAAGTAAAAAGAGGTATTCCTCGTGAATGCAAAAACAATGTTACAATTGGCTATTATGGTTGCTTAAAGGCTTGAGCTTGTATGTAGAGGAGCTGTACTTGGAGGTAATTATGGATTTCAAAAGTTTTCTTATTGCTTTTGTTGTTAGTATGTTTGTTTCTTTTATTACTTCTTTAATTAGGGAAAAATTTTTAAAATCTCCAAAGAAGAATAAAGATAGATCTAATTAGATAAAAAGATTTTTATCGCTAGTTTAATCTACAGTGGAGTTTCTTTAATATTGTTTCGCCTGTTAAAATGATATGTGATAGCAGGATAAAAAATCTACAAATTAAGTTGGTATCAATATGGTGTAAATGGCAAGTATGTTTTTCATGCTTGCTTTTTAAATTTTTTACAATTCAAGATGTTTTGATGACCATTTATGATGTGAGTGATCCAAGGTCAAAATGAGTGCTATACTAGCAGTGTAAAGGTTGTGGCTAAACTAAGATAAAGCATACATTTAGGAGGAAATTTTATGAAGAAAAAAATACTGATTATTTTCGTTCTATATCTGATTATGTCTATCCTTCTTTATCCGCTTAGGGAGAGTATTTGGTATCATCTATTTTATACCATAGCCTATATGATTGCGGTTGTGATCTATTTTGCTTTAACTAAAAAGAAAGGAGCAAAGAAATGAAAGCTTTTCTTGCTAAAAAACGGAACATCTTCCTTACGAGATTGTTCCTAGGTCAGTTGCCTTTACTTGTTTCTACTTATCTATTTCTATCTCGTCAGTTTTTAAATTTTTCCTTAATTTTTCAATTTCTTTTAGTGGTTATTAACTTGGCATCTATTTTGGTTACTGTTTACCTCACTAGGGAAATGAGGATAAGAAAGTTTGAAGATGATGATTTGGTTAGTCCTAGAACCAATCAACTCATGTTCATCGGCTTGACAGGTTTTATGTCTATTATTTGTTTGTATAGAGGTGTCACAGCAGGAGAATCTTACCAACAACTAATTGCCTATATTGGCGCTATTCTCTGCTTGATTATTATGCTTCTACTCATTTGGGGCTTGAAGTATTATAAAAAGTAGGGAAGAACTTGCGGCTAGTCTATAGTCTGATAAGAGGAGGTCATCATGTATAAACACTTATTTTTCCTAGATTCCAAAACTTTAGACCGGTTGACGCCCTATATTCTGGTCTTGGCTTCTGACACCATTGCCTTTAATGTTTTTGTGCTAACCTTTGTATCTGCGGTAGTCTTTAATTCCCTAAATTCCATGCTAGCTTTAATGGCTATATTCTTAGGGGCTGGCTATGTGGTCGGATTTTGGTTACTCAAATGGTTTGTTTTGGAAAGACTAGATCTAAAGAATGACGTGTAGGAAGTCTGTTTGGTGAGGAGGATAGCTTTATGGCCATTTTCAATAAGTGTCATGCCTTGTTTTTGGGATTTTTAGTATTTGCAATCATTGGTACAGCGGGATATTCCGTCAATCAAGGGGATTATTTTCAACACCAGTACACATTCATTATGATAAAGAGTCTCTTGCTTTTCCTTAGTTTTGGCTATGCGAAATGGTTTGACATGATTTCTTTTGGGATGTTAAGCAGGAAACAACTCTTGCTGTTCATTGGAATTTTTCTTCTCACTGTGCTTGTAAGTATTAGCTATCATGCTTTTTTCTCAGTTGTTTCTGGTGCTTCGGATCAACACCTTGAGGAAGCTAGTAAAGGACTTTCGCTTTCCTTTATTGTTAGTGCTACAGTTTTGGCACCTATCCAGGAGGAATTCATGCTTAGAGGGCTTCTTCAAGGTGCAGTTTTTGATAATTCTTGGCTGGGGCTTGTACTGACTTCCTCTCTCTTTTCTTTCATGCATGAACCTTATGATATTCCTTCGTTTTGCTATTATCTTTTCGGGGGCTTGTTGCTGGGCTTTGCTTATAAAAAGAGCCAGAATTTGTGGGTTTCTACTCTAGTCCATATGTTTTACAACAGTTTACCACTTTTAACTTAAACTCAATGAAAATTAAAGAGCAAACTAGGAAACTAGCCGCAGGTTGCTCAAAAGAGTATTTTGAGGTTGTGGATAGAACTGACGAAGTCAGTAACCATACCTATGGCAAGGCGACGTTGACGTGGTTTGAAGAGGTTTTCGAAGAGTATAAAATGGTTTGTTTTGGAAAGACTAGAGTTAAAGGATGACTTGTAGGGAAGTCTGTTTGTTGAGGAGGATAATTTTATGAAGTTTTTTGATAAATTTCATGCCTTTTGTTTTGGATTTTTAGTACTACTAATCGTCATTACAGTTCCTTATACGATTAACCACGGGGATTTTTTTCAAAATGAATCTGAATTGATTATTGTAAGTCTTCTTGTAACCTCGCTGAGTGTTGCTTATGCTAGAAAGTTTGAAATGATTTCTTTTGGGATGTTAAGCAAGAAAGACCTTTTGCTTTTCATTGCAATCTTTCTTCTAAGTGTACTTGAGACGCTGGTTTATATTCATTTCTTCGCTGTTTCTTCTGGCGCGGGAGTTCAACACTTGGCGGAAGTCAGCAGAGGAATTTCTCTGTCTTTGATTTTGACTTCCTCAGTTTTTGGACCAATCCAGGAGGAACTCATTTTCAGAGGACTTCTTCAAGGTGCCGTTTTTGACAATTCTTGGTTAGGGCTTGTGCTAACTTCCTCTCTCTTTTCTTTCATGCATGGACCTTCTAATGTCCCTTCGTTTATTTTTTATCTACTTGGGGGCTTGTTACTGGGCTTTGCTTATAAAAAGAGCCAAAACCTATGGGTTTCTACTCTAGTCCACATGTTTTACAACAGTTGGCCACTCTTATATTATTTATAAAAATTATGAAAAGGTAAGTAGGAGATTGTGCTTACCTTTTTCTTTCTATAATGATACCCAAGCCAATCTAGAGGCTTTTCTTTGAGAATCGGGTGTGGAGCGGTTGACGAATAGGCCAAAAACTAGTAGAATAGTAAGGAAACTTTATACGGAGGAAAGAAATGGATTTGGGTGATAATGAGCTAACACTGACTCCCATACCTGGGAAAAGTGGCAAGGCTTATATGGGTAGCTATCCTGATGGGAAGCGCATCTTTGTAAAAATGAACACCTCTCCAATCCTACCTGGTCTAGCTAGAGAACAAATTGCTCCACAATTATTATGGAGTCGCCGTTTGGCAGATGGGCGTGATATGTGTGCTCAAGAATGGTTGACAGGCAAGATATTGACCCCCTATGATATGAATCGTAAACAAATCGTCAATATTTTAACCCGTCTTCATCGCTCACGTCCGTTGATGACACAGTTGAGTCGTTTGGGGTATGCCATGGAAACACCTGTAGATTTACTGCAGTCTTGGCAGGAAACTGCTCCAGATGCTTTGCGTAAAAATCATTTTATCAGTGAAGTGATGGCTGATTTACGTCAGACTATTCCAGGATTTAGAGAGGACCATGCGACCATTGTCCATGGAGATGTACGACATAGTAATTGGATTGAGACAGACAGTGGCTTGATTTATTTGGTGGATTGGGATTCGGTTCGCTTGACCGACCGCATGTTTGATGTGGCCCATATGCTCTGTCATTATATTCCAGAACATCAGTGGAAGGAATGGTTGACCTACTACGGTTACAAGTACAATCAAACAGTATTAAGTAAATTGTATTGGTACGGTCAGTTGTCTTACTTGAGCCAGATTTCCAAGTATTATATGAACCAAGATTTAGAAAATGTCAATCGGGAGATCCATGGCTTGCGTCACTTCCGAGACAAGTATGGAAAGAGAAGATGAGAGTTAGAAATCGTAAAGGGGCGACAGAATTACTAGAGGCAAATCCCCAGTATGTGGTCCTCAATCCCTTGGAAGCCAAGGGGAAATGGCGGGACTTGTTTGGCAATGATAATCCCATTCATGTGGAAGTTGGAAGTGGAAAGGGTGCTTTTGTTTCAGGTATGGCTAAGCAAAACCCTGACATCAACTATATCGGGATTGATATTCAAAAGTCTGTTTTGAGCTACGCTTTGGACAAGGTGCTTGAAGTTGGAGTGCCTAACATCAAGCTCTTGTGGGTAGATGGTTCTGACTTGACCGACTACTTTGAAGACGGTGAGATTGATCGTTTGTATCTGAACTTTTCAGATCCTTGGCCGAAAAAACGCCATGAAAAGCGTCGTTTGACCTACAAAACCTTCTTGGATACCTTCAAACGTATCTTGCCTGAAAATGGAGAAATTCATTTCAAGACGGATAACCGTGGCTTGTTTGAGTACAGCCTAGTGAGCTTTTCTCAGTATGGCATGAAGCTCAATGGTATCTGGCTTGATTTACATGCCAGTGATTTTGAAGGCAATGTCATGACAGAATACGAGCAAAAATTCTCCAACAAGGGGCAAGTTATCTACCGAGTTGAGGCTCAGTTTTAATCTAAAGAGATTTCAAAAAACTGTTTCGCACTCAAAAAGTTATCATATATTCTAAGGATTTAGTTCTGTATTGCACAGAATTAGGTCCTTTTAGTTTGATTTCAAAACGGTTGGTTTTTGCTAAGTGTGTATTTGCGGCCAGATAAGTGGTATAATGAAAAGGTTATGAGAAATAGTATAAATCCTTTTGTATTCTATCTTTTCTTTTTCCTTGTGATAGTTGGTTTGATTTTTTCTGATTATCAACAACATAGACAAGTAGAGGTGCAAGCAGAAACAGAGGCCCAAGTAGAAAAAACTGAGACAACTATTGAAACCAGTGAAGGAGAGGAAAATAAGGTTATCGAAGACAGATTGGCCACGATGACCTTGGAGGAGAAAGTAGGACAATTATTTTGGGCCAGAGTTCCTTCTAATCATCAGATAGAAGATCTTCAATCCTATCATTTGTCTGGGTATATCTTATTTGGCAGAGATTTTGAGGGACGAAGCATAGAGGATTTAAAGGCTTTGACAAAGGACTACCAAGCTGCTGCCAAGATTCCTTTATTGATTGGTTCAGATGAAGAAGGAGGGACAGTGACTCGTATCAGTTCGATTTTAGAAACTCCTTTCCGATCTCCTAGGGCACTTTATCAGCAAGGGGGAATGGAGGCGGTGCTTTCTGATACGAAGCAGAAGGCAGAGTTACTAAAATCTGTTGGCATCAATGCTGGCCTTTTCCCGGTTGCGGATCTTGCAAGGGACCAGTCAGCCTTCATTTATGATCGAACGATTGGACAAGATGTCCAAACAACTGCAAGCTATGTTCAGCAGGTCGTAGAAGAACTTAAAAAGAGTAAGGTTGGGTCAACCTTGAAACATTTTCCAGGATATGGAGATAATGGAGATAGTCATACCGCTATTATCCAAGACAACCGTTCTCTGGATGAATTAAGACAAGCAGATTTTCTTCCCTTTCAAGCTGGGATAGATGCAGGGGCAGATAGTGTCTTAGTCTCTCACAATATCTTATCTAAAATTGACACGGTGCCATCATCTATCTCACCGAAAATCACTGACCTTCTTCGGAAGGAACTGCATTTCAAAGGTGTCATTATGACAGATGATTTTGATATGGCAGGAATAGCCGATTTTGTCAGTCAGGACGAGGCTGCTTTTCAAGTGATTGTAGCTGGAAATGACCTGATTCTAGGGTCTTCATATCAAACCCAGATTCCTTATCTATTAAAGAAAATTTCCTCTGGAGAACTGACAGAAGAGCGTATTGATGAGTCTGTGAGACGTATTTTAACTTGGAAATACGACTTAGGATTATTAGGAGAGGCGCAGTAAGTCTTGTAAGCCTAGACAAAAAGCTTCAAGGTTAAATCCTTGCAGGTTAGCTTGATTTGTGTTATACTTGTAGCAAGAATATGAAAAGTGAGGCGGGGAAATATCTTCGCCTCTTGCTTATGAGGAGGTGGACGCAATCGCAACAATCGTAGAATTAGTCAGAGAAGTTGTAGAACCTGTCATAGAAGCACCTTTCGAACTCGTGGATATCGAGTATGGAAAGATTGGCAGTGACATGATTCTCAGTATTTTTGTAGATAAACCTGAAGGAATTACCTTGAACGACACGGCAGACTTGACAGAAATTATCAGTCCTGTCCTAGACACCATCAAGCCAGATCCCTTCCCAGAACAATATTTCCTAGAAATTACCAGTCCAGGCTTGGAACGTCCTTTGAAAACCAAGGATGCCGTAGCTGGAGCGGTTGGGAAATACATCCATGTCGGGCTCTACCAAGCCATCGATAAGCAAAAAGTCTTTGAAGGAACTCTGTTGGCCTTTGAAGAGGACGAGTTGACCATGGAATATATGGACAAGACGCGTAAGAAAACCGTCCAAATTCCATACAGTTTAGTATCAAAAGCACGTTTAGCAGTTAAATTATAGAAAAAGAAAGGATAGCTTTTGAGGATTCAAAAGTGAAGAAAACATGAGTAAAGAAATGCTAGAGGCCTTCCGCATTTTGGAAGAAGACAAGGGAATCAAAAAAGAAGATATCATCGACGCAGTAGTAGAGTCGCTTCGTTCCGCTTATCGCAGACGCTATGGTCAATCAGACAGCGTAGCTATTGACTTTAACGAAAAAACAGGTGACTTTACAGTTTATACTGTCCGTGAAGTTGTTGATGAAGTATTTGATAGCCGTTTGGAAATCAGCTTGAAAGATGCTCTTGCCATTAATTCAGCCTATGAACTTGGTGACAAAATCAAGTTTGAAGAAGCACCTGCTGAGTTTGGTCGTGTAGCAGCTCAATCTGCCAAACAAACCATCATGGAAAAAATGCGCAAGCAAACACGTGCCATCACTTACAATACTTACAAAGAACATGAGCAAGAAATCATGTCTGGTACAGTAGAACGCTTTGACAACCGCTTTATCTATGTCAACCTTGGCAGCATCGAAGCCCAATTGTCAAAACAAGACCAAATTCCTGGTGAAGTTTTTGCTTCTCATGATCGTATTGAAGTTTATGTCTACAAGGTTGAAGACAACCCTCGTGGTGTCAACGTCTTTGTTAGCCGTAGCCATCCAGAAATGATCAAACGTTTGATGGAGCAAGAAATTCCAGAAGTTTATGATGGAACTGTTGAAATCATGAGCGTAGCTCGTGAAGCAGGTGACCGTACGAAGGTTGCAGTTCGTAGCCATAATCCAAACGTGGACGCTATCGGTACAATCGTTGGACGCGGTGGAGCGAATATCAAGAAGATTACTAGTAAGTTCCACCCAGCTCGCTACGATGCTAAGAGCGACCGTATGGTCCCAATCGAAGAAAACATCGATGTTATCGAATGGGTAGCTGATCCAGCTGAATTTATCTACAATGCCATCGCTCCTGCTGAGGTTGATCAAGTTATCTTTGATGAAAACGACAGCAAACGTGCCTTGGTGGTTGTTCCTGATAACAAGCTTTCTCTTGCCATCGGTCGTCGTGGGCAAAACGTTCGCTTGGCAGCTCACTTGACTGGTTACCGTATCGATATCAAGTCTGCTAGCGAATTTGAAGCCATGGAAGAAGCTGGTTCGGTAGATTTGGAAGCAGAAAACGATACTGTAGAAGAATAAAAGCTGCTAGAGGAGGGAAAGATGAAAACGAGAAAAATCCCTTTGCGCAAGTCTGTTGTGTCCAACGAAGTGATTGATAAGCGTGATTTGCTCCGTATTGTCAAGAACAAGGAAGGACAAGTCTTTATCGATCCGACAGGCAAGGCCAATGGCCGTGGCGCTTATATCAAGCTAGACAATGCAGAAGCCTTAGAGGCTAAAAAGAAGAAGGTCTTTAACCGTAGCTTTGACATGGAAGTGGAAGAAAGCTTTTATGACGAGTTGATCGCTTATGTGGATCACAAAGTGAAAAGAAGAGAGTTAGGACTTGAATAAGCAAAAGATAAGCAATCTCTTGGGACTTGCTCAGAGAGCAGGGCGGATTATATCGGGTGAAGAATTGGTGGTCAAGGCCATTCAAGATGGCAAGGCCAAGTTGGTCTTTCTAGCCCATGATGCTGGACCCAATCTGACCAAGAAGATTCAAGATAAAAGTCATTATTATCAAGTAGAAATTGTAACCGTGTTTTCAACACTGGAATTAAGCATAGCAGTCGGGAAATCGAGAAAGGTTTTGGCTGTAACAGATGCTGGATTTACAAAGAAAATGAGGTCTCTTATGGAATAGAAGAGGAGGACATGATTTGTCTAAGAAAAGATTGTACGAAATCGCAAAAGAACTTGGAAAAGAAAGTAAAGAAGTTGTAGCGCGTGCAAAAGAGTTGGGCTTGGATGTGAAAAGCCACTCATCAAGTGTGGAAGAAGCTGTCGCTGCAAAAATCGCTGCCAGCTTTAAGCCTGCAGCTGCTCCGAAAGTAGAAGCAAAACCTGCAGCACCAAAAGCAAGTGCAGAAAAGAAAGCCGAGAAATCTGAACCAGCTAAACCAGCTGTAGCTAAGGAAGAGGCAAAACCTGCTGGGCCAGTTGCTCCGAAGACAGAAAAAGTAGCAGCTAAACCGCAAAGCCGTAATTTTAAGGCTGAGCGTGAAGCCCGTGCCAAAGAACAGGCAGAACGACGCAAGCAAAACAAGGGCAATAACCGTGACCAGCAACAAAACGGAAACCGTCAGAAAAACGACGGTCGCAATGGTGGAAAACAAGGTCAAGGCAACCGCGACAATCGTCGCTTTAATGACCAAGCTAAGAAACCGCAAGGTCAGCAAAATCGTGGTAATGAGCGCCGTCAACAAGAGGACAAACGTCCACATCAAGCGGCTCCACGTGTTGACTTTAAAGCCCGTGCAGCAGCCCTAAAAGCAGAGCAAAATGCAGAATATGCCCGTTCAAGTGAGGAACGTTTCAAGCAGACTCAGGCTGCCAAAGAAGCCTTGGCCCAAGCTAACAAACGCAAGGAGCCAGAGGAAATCTTTGAAGAAGTGGCTAAGTTAGCTGAACAAGCGCAACAAGTTCAAGCAGTGGTTGAACCAGCTCCTGTAGCTAAAGAAGCGCCAGTGGATACACGTCGTAAAAAACAAGCTCGACCAGACAAAGAACGTGATGATTATGATCACGAAGAAGATGGTCCTAGAAAACAACAAAAGAATCGAAGTAGTCAAAATCAAGTGAGAAATCAAAAGAATAGTAACTGGAATAACAACAAAAAGAACAAAAAAGGCAATAACAAGAACAACCGCAATCAGACTCCAAAACCTGTTACGGAGCGTAAATTCCATGAATTGCCAACAGAATTTGAATATACAGATGGTATGACCGTTGCGGAAATCGCAAAACGTATCAAACGTGAACCAGCTGAAATCGTTAAGAAACTCTTTATGATGGGTGTAATGGCCACACAAAACCAATCCTTGGATGGGGAAACAATTGAACTCCTCATGGTGGATTATGGTATCGAAGCCAAACAAAAGGTTGAAGTGGATAATGCCGACATCGAACGTTTCTTTGTCGAAGATGGTTATCTCAATGAAGATGAATTGGTTGAGCGTCCACCAGTTGTAACCATCATGGGACACGTTGACCATGGTAAAACAACCCTCTTGGATACCCTTCGTAACTCTCGTGTTGCGACAGGTGAAGCGGGTGGTATCACTCAGCATATCGGTGCCTACCAAATCGTGGAAAATGGCAAGAAGATTACCTTCCTTGATACACCAGGACACGCGGCCTTTACATCTATGCGTGCGCGTGGTGCTTCTGTTACCGATATTACGATCTTGGTCGTAGCGGCAGATGACGGGGTTATGCCTCAGACTATCGAAGCCATTAACCACTCAAAAGCGGCCAACGTTCCAATCATCGTAGCCATTAACAAGATTGATAAACCAGGTGCCAACCCAGAACGCGTTATCGGTGAATTGGCAGAGCATGGAGTTATGTCAACTGCTTGGGGTGGAGATTCTGAATTTGTTGAAATCTCGGCTAAATTCAACCAAAACATCGAAGAATTGTTGGAAACAGTCCTTCTTGTTGCTGAAATCCAAGAACTCAAGGCAGACCCAACAGTGCGTGCGATCGGTACAGTTATCGAAGCTCGCTTGGATAAAGGAAAAGGTGCGGTCGCAACCCTTCTTGTTCAACAAGGTACCTTGAATGTTCAAGACCCAATCGTTGTCGGAAATACCTTCGGTCGTGTCCGTGCTATGACTAATGACCTTGGTCGTCGTGTCAAGGTGGCAGGGCCATCAACACCAGTTTCAATCACAGGTTTGAACGAAGCGCCGATGGCAGGTGACCACTTTGCCGTTTACGAGGATGAAAAATCTGCGCGTGCAGCAGGTGAAGAGCGTGCCAAACGTGCCCTCATGAAACAACGTCAAGCTACCCAACGTGTCAGCCTTGAAAACCTCTTTGATACCCTTAAAGCTGGTGAACTCAAATCAGTTAATGTTATCATCAAGGCCGATGTACAGGGTTCTGTTGAAGCCCTTTCTGCATCACTTCAAAAGATAGACGTGGAAGGTGTCAAAGTTACCATCGTTCACTCTGCGGTCGGTGCTATCAACGAATCAGACGTAACCCTTGCCGAAGCTTCAAATGCCTTTATCGTTGGTTTCAACGTACGCCCTACACCACAAGCTCGTCAACAAGCAGAAGCTGACGATGTGGAAATCCGTCTCCACAGCATTATCTACAAGGTTATCGAAGAGATGGAAGAAGCCATGAAAGGGATGCTTGATCCAGAATTTGAAGAAAAAGTTATCGGTGAAGCAGTTATCCGTGAAACCTTCAAGGTGTCTAAAGTGGGAACTATCGGTGGATTCATGGTTATCAACGGTAAGGTTACCCGTGACTCTAAAGTTCGTGTTATCCGTGACGGTGTTGTTATCTATGACGGTGAACTCGCAAGCTTGAAACACTACAAAGACGACGTCAAAGAAGTTACAAACGGCCGTGAAGGTGGATTGATGATTGATGGCTACAATGATATCAAGATGGATGATGTGATTGAGGCCTATGTCATGGAAGAAATCAAGAGATAAGATTTTTTGCTCCTTTCTTAGGTGGTGAGGGACGCAAGCAAACCGATGGTTTCATTGCTTATTTTTGAGCCTAGGGTCTCAAAAATCCCCTGTGATGGGACTGATAAATCAGTTCCATCACTTTCACCACGGCGAAAGAAGTGGATGATTTCAAATTGAACTTCGTTTCAATTTGAAATGAAAATCAAGCAGTTTAAAAATAGCTAGGTCTGCTGGCCTAGCTTTTGGTTCAAAGTAGAGAAAGGAATATCATGGCAAATCATTTCCGTACGGATCGTGTGGGCATGGAAATCAAGCGTGAAGTCAATGAGATTTTGCAAAAGAAAGTCCGTGATCCGCGTGTCCAAGGTGTGACCATCACAGATGTTCAGATGCTGGGTGACTTGTCTGTTGCCAAGGTTTACTACACCATTTTGAGTAACCTTGCTTCGGATAACCAAAAAGCTCAAATCGGGCTTGAAAAAGCAACTGGTACCATCAAACGTGAACTTGGTCGCAATTTGAAATTGTACAAAATCCCAGATTTGACCTTCGTCAAAGACGAATCCATCGAGTATGGGAACAAGATTGACGAAATGCTACGCAATCTGGATAAAAACTAAAGAAGAGGGGTAACCCTCTTTTTTGGTGTGTGCCAGTCCTCCTTATGGTATAATAAAATAAATAATATCATTTATAAACGATAATGGAGGTCGTCATGGACAATATCATCGATGTGTCAATTCCTGTTGCAGAAGTGGTGGATAAGCATCCAGAAGTCTTGGAAATCCTAGTGGAGCTTGGATTTAAACCCCTTGCCAATCCCTTGATGCGTAATACTGTTGGTCGTAAAGTATCACTCAAACAGGGTTCTAAGCTTGAAGGAGCTCCTATGGACAAGATTGTCCGCACGTTGGAAGCAAACGGCTACGAAGTGATTGGGTTAGACTAATGGCAGATGAACGAATTCATGTCCTGCGGGATATTTTGTTAGAATTGCACAATGGTGCCTCTCCTGAGTCGGTTCAGGAGCGTTTTGATGCGACCTTTGCAGGTGTCTCAGCCATCGAGATTTCCCTCATGGAGCACGAGCTGATGAACTCAGACTCAGGTGTCACCTTTGAAGATGTCATGGAACTCTGTGATGTCCATGCCAATCTTTTTAAAAATGCTGTTAAGGGTGTCGAAGTAGAGGATACTGAGCATCCAGGTCACCCCGTTCGGGTCTTTAAGGAAGAAAATCTGGCTCTCCGTGCTGCCTTGATTCGCATTCGGAGATTGTTAGATACCTATGAGTCTATAGAAGATGAGGAAATGCTGGCGGAGATGCGCAAGGGTTTGGTGCGTCAGATGGGACTTGTGGGACAATTTGACATCCACTACCAGCGTAAGGAAGAGCTCTTCTTCCCCATCATGGAGAGCTATGGTCACGATTCACCTCCTAAGGTCATGTGGGGAGTGGATGATCAGATCAGGGAACTCTTTCAAACAGCTTTAGCGACAGCCAAGTCACTACCAGAAGTGTCGATTAGCAGTGTAAAAGAAGCTTTTGAAGCCTTTGCGACAGAGTTTGAAAGTATGATTTTCAAGGAAGAGTCCATCCTTCTCATGATTCTCCTTGAGTCCTTTACTCAGGATGACTGGCTTCAGATTGCGGAGGAGAGCGATGTCTATGGTTATGCCATCATCCGTCCGTCTGAGAAATGGGTTCCAGAACGCCAGAGTTTTGTCGAGGAAAAGAGTGCAGAGGAGCCTGTACAGCTAGATACGACAGAGGGTCAAGTTCAGCAGGTTATTGATACGCCTGAAGGACAGTTCACCATTACCTTTACCCCTAAGGAAAAAGAAGCAGTGCTGGACCGCCATAGTCAACAGGCTTTTGGGAATGGCTATCTCTCGGTCGAGCAGGCCAATCTCATCCTCAATCACCTCCCCATGGAAATTACCTTTGTCAATAAAGATGATATTTTCCAGTATTACAATGACAATACGCCAGCTGATGAGATGATTTTCAAACGGACCCCGTCCCAAGTTGGGCGTAATGTTGAACTTTGTCATCCGCCTAAGTACTTGGACAAGGTCAAAACTATCATGAAGGGACTTCGTGAGGGGACCAAGGATAAGTATGAAATGTGGTTCAAGTCTGAGTCGCGAGGAAAGTTTGTCCACATCACCTATGCCGCAGTCCATGATGAAGAGGGAGAATTCCAAGGTGTGTTGGAGTATGTTCAGGATATTCAGCCCTACCGTGAGATTGACACGGACTATTTTCGTGGACTAGAATAAGGAGAAAAAATGAGTTACGAACAAGAATTTATGAATGAATTTGAAGCTTGGGTCAATACCCAAATCATGATCAACGACATGGCGCATAAGGAAAGCCAAAAAGTCTACGAAGAAGACCAAGACGAGCGTGCCAAAGATGCCATGATTCGCTACGAAAGCCGCTTGGATGCTTATCAGTTCTTGCTTGGTAAGTTTGAAAACTTCAAAGCAGGCAAGGGATTTCATGATTTGCCAGAAGGCTTGTTTGGTGAGCGAAATTATTAAACGAGATAGATTCTTGATTTTTTACTAAAATCTTGATAGAATATTTATATTAAATCCTTGTCAGAGCAGGGGTTTTTTATTGAAAGGATTTTATCATGTCAAAGAAACTCAATCGTAAAAAACAATTACGAAATAGCCTCCGTCGCGCAGGTGCTTTTTCAAGTACTGTGACTAAGGTTGTAGAAGAGACAAAAAAAGTCGTAAAACGTGCAGAGCAGTCAGCAAGCCAAGCTGGTAAGGTTGTTTCTAAAAAAGTTGAACAAGCAGTGGAAGCTACCAAAGAGCAAGCTCAAAAAGTAGCCAATTCTGTAGAAGATTTTGCAGCAAACTTGGGTGGACTTCCACTTGACCGTGCCAAAACTTTCTATGATGAAGGAATCAAGTCTGCATCAGATTTCAAAAACTGGACTGAAAAAGAACTCCTTGCCTTGAAAGGAATCGGCCCAGCTACCATTAAGAAATTAAAAGAACACGGAATCAGCTTCAAGTAATCTTTCTTGCCCCTTGCATTTCCGAGAAAAACTTGCTACAATAGAGCCATTAGAGGTGTTTTGAATCCCACATTTTACAGAAAGTGGCGGTGCTGAGAAGTCCACAAATGTGTCAAAACTAGTTGCTGATGGATGAAAAATTGAAATAAAAGTGTCTTTTTGTTTTAAAGACGAGAGTTGCGGGCTCTGCCCGAAATTGGGTGGTACCGCGGATAAACACATTCGTCCCTGTCATGTAGATGGCAGGGGCGATTTTTTGTGTCTTAGGCAAAGGAGGTTGTTATGAAGCAATCTTTTAACACAAGTAAACTATATTATGGTTTTCCTATCTTCATTTTGGGGTATCAGGACCAGAACTTTGAGCAGAATATCACGACCTGCAGTTCCTCCTATAGCTTGGGAGATTGGCTAGTCATCGGTGTCGGAGCTGAGGAAAATGCGGCTGAGCAAATCAAGCATTACCAGAAGTTTACTGTGAATATTCCTGATGAAAAACTCATGCTCGAGATGGAGCAGGCTGGTTTTATCAGTCATCGAGAGAAATTGAAACATCTGGGGCTAGACTACGAGATTTCTGAACGGAGTCAGGCACCGATTTTAAATCCCTGTCCAGTCGTTTTAGAATGTCAAGTTGATAGAATTATTGAGGAAGACGGTATTTGTCACATCTTTGCCAAGATTATCGAAAGACTAGTTGATCCAGAGCTCTTGGATGACAAGGGACATTTTAAAAATGACCGTTTTGCGCAGACTTACTTTATGGGGGATGGCCACCAGCGCGTTTATCGCTATTTAGATGACCGAGTAGACCCTATGGGGAGCTTCATTAAGAAAGCGAGGAAAAAGGATGGCAAGAACTGAACTGCCAGAACGCTTGGAAACAGAACGTCTCATTTTACGAGTCCGGACTGTGGCGGATGCTGAGGAGTGAGTGGGAGGTGATTTGATGCACATTTTCATCATTGGAGCTCCGGCTTCTGGGAAAATGACGATTGGCCAAGAGTTATCTCGAAAGACAAATGCTACCCTCTTTTATAACCATCAAGCCATCGATTTTGCACTAGAAATCTATCAGGACTATACAGAGGAAATGTGGGAATTTGTTCGTGGAATTACCTTTTCTTTCCTTGGAGCAAGTGCTAGGAATCAGCGATCTGTGATTTTAACAGACGTAATTGATTTTTCAAATCAGTACCAGCTGATGTATTTAAAGCAAATTCAGGATTTGTTGAATGACTATCATCAAGAGATTCTTTTTGTTGAATTGGAAACAAGTCTTGAAGAGCGCTTACATCGAAATCGAACGGAGAATCGATTAAAGCACAAGCCCTTGAAACGGCATATTGAGGTATCTGAAAGAGAAATTTTAGAGACAGCTGAAACCCTTCAATTAAATTCCCAACATCAACCCAATGAGTTGCACCACTACTTTAAAATAAATAATACGAGTTTGTCTGCAGAAGAAGCTGCTAAGCAAATTCAAAATAAAATGAACAAAATAGAGAAAGGACAAACACATGTCTAAAGAACTTTCACCTAAATACAATCCAGCCGAGGTTGAGGCTGGTCGTTACCAAAAATGGCTTGACGCTGATGTTTTCAAGCCTTCAGGCGATCAAAAGGCTAAGCCTTATTCTATCGTTATTCCACCACCAAACGTAACTGGGAAACTCCACCTTGGTCACGCTTGGGATACGACTTTGCAAGATATTATCATCCGTCAAAAACGCATGCAAGGTTTCGACACGCTTTGGCTTCCAGGGATGGACCACGCTGGGATTGCGACTCAGGCTAAGGTTGAGGAGCGCTTGCGTGGTGAAGGCATTTCCCGCTATGACCTCGGTCGTGAGAAATTCCTCGAGAAAGTCTGGGAATGGAAAGACGAATATGCCACTACTATCAAGGAACAATGGGGTAAGATGGGGCTATCTGTAGACTACTCTCGTGAGCGTTTCACTCTTGACGAAGGTTTGTCCAAAGCTGTTCGTAAGGTCTTTGTGGACCTTTACAAGAAAGGTTGGATCTACCGTGGTGAGTTTATCATCAACTGGGACCCAGCAGCTCGCACAGCCCTTTCTGATATCGAGGTTATCCATAAGGATGTCGAAGGTGCCTTCTACCACATGAACTACATGCTGGAAGATGGCTCACGCGCCCTTGAAGTGGCAACAACTCGTCCTGAGACTATGTTTGGGGATGTTGCCGTTGCGGTCAATCCAGAAGATCCACGCTACAAGGACTTGATCGGTAAAAACGTCATCCTTCCAATCGCTAATAAACTCATCCCAATCGTTGGAGACGAGCACGCAGATCCTGAATTTGGTACTGGTGTCGTGAAAATCACACCTGCCCACGATCCAAACGACTTCTTGGTTGGTCAACGCCACAACTTGCCACAAGTCAATGTTATGAACGATGACGGAACTATGAATGACTTGGCCTTTGAATTTGCAGGCATGGACCGTTTTGAAGCTCGTAAGGCAGTCGTTGCTAAGCTGGAAGAAATCGGTGCCCTCGTCAAAATCGAAAAACGTGTCCACAGTGTTGGTCACTCAGAACGTACAGGTGTTGTGGTTGAACCACGCTTGTCAACGCAATGGTTCGTCAAGATGGACCAATTGGCCAAAAATGCTATTGCCAACCAAGACACAGAGGACAAGGTCGAATTCTACCCACCTCGTTTCAACGATACCTTCCTCCAATGGATGGAAAATGTCCACGACTGGGTAATCTCTCGTCAGCTCTGGTGGGGTCACCAAATCCCTGCTTGGTACAATGCTGAGGGTGAAATGTACGTCGGTGAAGAAGCTCCAGAAGGTGACGGATGGACTCAGGACGAAGACGTCTTGGATACTTGGTTCAGTTCTGCCCTTTGGCCATTCTCAACCATGGGCTGGCCTGATGTCGATTCAGAAGACTTCAAACGTTACTTCCCAACTTCAACCTTGGTAACAGGTTACGACATCATCTTCTTCTGGGTGTCTCGTATGATCTTCCAATCCTTGGAATTCACAGGCCGTCAGCCATTCCAAAACGTTCTGATTCACGGTCTCATTCGTGACGAGCAAGGACGCAAGATGTCTAAATCTCTCGGTAACGGGATTGACCCAATGGATGTCATCGAGAAATACGGTGCCGATGCCCTTCGTTGGTTCCTTTCAAACGGTTCTGCACCAGGGCAAGACGTGCGCTTCTCTTACGAGAAAATGGATGCTTCATGGAACTTCATTAACAAGATCTGGAACATCTCTCGCTACATCCTCATGAACAATGAAGGATTGACCCTTGAGCAAGCAACTGCCAATGTGGAAAAAGTTGTCAACAAGGAAGCTGGAAATGTCACAGATCGCTGGATTCTCCACAACCTCAATGAAACGATCGGAAAAGCTACTGCCAACTTTGACAAGTTTGAATTTGGTGTGGCTGGACACATCCTCTACAACTTCATCTGGGATGAGTTTGCGGACTGGTACGTTGAGTTGACCAAGGAAGTCCTTTATAGCGACAACGAAGAAGAGAAAGTTATCACACGTTCTGTTCTCCTTTATACTTTGGACAAGATCCTTCGTCTCCTCCACCCAATCATGCCATTCGTGACAGAGGAAATCTTTGGACAAATCTCAGAAGGCTCTATCGTGACAGCAGAATACCCAACTGTTAACCCAGCCTTTGAAGACCTTGTTGCCCACACTGGTGTGGAAAGCCTCAAAGACTTGATCCGTGCCGTTCGTAATGCGCGTGCGGAAGTAAACGTAGCTCCAAGCAAGCCTATCACCATCCTTGTGAAGACAAGCGATAGCGACTTGGAAGCCTTCTTTAATAGCAATGTCAACTATATCAAACGCTTCACAAATCCAGAACACTTGGAAATCGCTTCAACCATCCCTGCACCTGAACTGGCAATGTCAAGTGTCATCACTGGAGCAGAAATCTACCTACCACTGGCAGACCTCCTCAATGTCGAAGAAGAACTAGCTCGTCTCGACAAGGAACTGGCTAAATGGCAAAAAGAACTGGACATGGTCGGCAAGAAGCTCTCTAACGAACGCTTCGTAGCCAATGCCAAACCAGAAGTTGTCCAAAAAGAACGCGACAAACAAACCGACTACCAAGCTAAATACGATGCGACCGTCGCACGTATTGATGAGATGAAGAAACTCGTTAAATAAACATAGAAACACGGTGATGAGCCGTGTTTTTTTGGTATAATGAAACCAATATTTATTGATGGAGAAAGTGATGTCTAAACACCCTTGTTATGATCGGGATTGAATTCATCGGAATTGATATTGAAAATCCACCTAGCGATACCATCGGATGGGTAGCAAAGCAATAAAAATTCGTTTTAGACTAATTTCCACTTCGTCAAGTCAAGTGGAAATTACTTTGAGAAGTTAGTAAGCTTAGTAAGCTTAGAAGATTTGTATTAGTTCTCCCCCTTAACCTTTGACTATTCCGCAAAATTATCGTAAAATAAAGAGTAAATGATAAAATGAGGTCAGAGTCTGTTCGCTCTGGCGATAGTAGTATAAATGAGGAGAAACGCTTTGGAATTAGAAGTATTTGCTGGGCAAGAAAAAAGTGAACTATCTATGATTGAGGTAGCGCGTGCTATCTTGGAACTTCGTGGTCGCGATCATGAGATGCATTTTAGCGATCTTGTAAACGAAATTCAAAACTACCTTGGAACATCAAACAGCGATATCCGTGAAGCCTTGCCTTTGTTCTACACAGAGTTGAACTTTGACGGTAGCTTCATCTCACTTGGAGACAACAAATGGGGTCTTCGTTCATGGTATGGTGTGGACGAAATCGACGAAGAAATCATCGCTCTTGAAGAAAATGACGACGATGAAGTAGCACCAAAAGCTAAGAAAAAACGTGTCAATGCCTTCATGGATGGCGATTCAGATGCTATTGACTACAATGCAGATGATCCAGAAGACGAAGATGCATACGAAGCAGATCCAGCTCTTTCATACGATGATGAAAATCCAGATGATGAGAAAAATGAAGTGGAAGCTTACGATGCAGAAATTAACGAAATTGCCCCTGATGACTTGGGTGAAGACGTGGATCTCAACGAAGAAGATGACGAGTTTTCAGATGATGATTCTGAAAACATCGAGGAATAAAAGTTAGCTATTGACAATTATCCTATTTTTAGGTATCATATTGTTCGGGCACCTCTTTTAGAGGTCGGGGCTCCCTAGTTCTTAGGGAGCTATTTTTGTTTTTTCAAGAAGTTATCTTCTTGTATTTTAGTTGTGAATCTGGTGCAGTCGTCCCAGATTATTCTTATTAGTAGGGTCTTGTTTTCTATGTCCCCTCGTAGTTAACAAGGCCATGAGCATTTTAGAAAGAGGAATCTATGTCTACGAAATATATTTTTGTAACTGGTGGTGTGGTATCGTCTATTGGGAAAGGGATTGTGGCAGCGAGTCTAGGCCGTCTCTTGAAAAATCGAGGTCTTAAAGTAACCATTCAAAAATTTGACCCTTATATCAATATTGATCCAGGAACTATGAGTCCTTACCAGCACGGGGAAGTTTTTGTGACAGATGACGGAGCTGAGACTGATTTGGACTTGGGTCACTATGAACGTTTCATCGATATCAATCTTAACAAATATTCCAACGTGACAACTGGTAAAATCTACAGTGAAGTTCTTCGTAAGGAACGCCGTGGAGAATACCTTGGGGCAACTGTTCAGGTCATTCCTCATATCACAGATGCTTTGAAAGAAAAAATCAAGCGTGCCGCTCTAACGACTGACTCTGATGTCATTATCACAGAGGTAGGTGGAACTGTTGGGGATATCGAGTCCTTGCCATTCCTAGAGGCCCTTCGTCAGATGAAGGCAGATGTGGGGGCGGATAATGTTATGTACATCCATACAACCTTGCTTCCATACCTCAAGGCCGCTGGTGAAATGAAAACCAAACCAACCCAACACTCTGTCAAAGAATTGCGTGGATTGGGAATCCAGCCAAATATGTTGGTTATTCGTACAGAGCAACCAGCTGGTCAAGGAATTAAAAACAAACTAGCCCAGTTCTGTGATGTGGCACCAGAAGCTGTCATCGAATCATTGGATGTCGAACACCTTTACCAAATTCCATTGAACTTGCAGGCTCAAGGTATGGATCAAATTGTCTGTGACCATTTGAAATTAGACGCACCAGTAGCTGATATGACAGAGTGGTCAGCTATGGTGGACAAGGTCATGAACCTCAAGAAACAAGTTAAAATTTCCCTTGTCGGTAAGTATGTGGAGTTGCAAGATGCCTACATTTCTGTGGTTGAAGCCTTGAAACACTCTGGTTATGCCAACGACGCAGAAGTTAAAATCAATTGGATCAATGCCAATGATGTGACAGTAGAGAATGTGGCAGAGCTTTTGTCTGATGCGGACGGAATCATCGTACCAGGTGGTTTTGGCCAACGTGGTACTGAAGGGAAAATCCAAGCCATCCGCTATGCGCGTGAGAATGATGTTCCAATGTTGGGTGTCTGCTTGGGAATGCAGTTGACTTGTATCGAGTTTGCTCGTCACGTTTTGGGTCTCGAAGGTGCCAATTCTGCTGAACTTGCACCAGAAACAAAATACCCTATCATTGATATCATGCGTGATCAGATTGATGTTGAGGATATGGGGGGAACCCTTCGCTTGGGACTTTATCCGTCTAAGTTGAAACGTGGTTCTAAGGCTGCAGCTGCTTATCACAATCAAGAAGTGGTGCAACGCCGTCACCGTCACCGTTATGAGTTTAACAATGCCTTCCGTGAGCAGTTTGAGGCAGCAGGCTTTGTCTTTTCAGGAGTTTCTCCAGACAATCGTTTGGTAGAAATCGTGGAAATTCCTGAAAATAAATTCTTTGTAGCGTGTCAGTATCACCCTGAACTGTCAAGCCGTCCAAATCGTCCAGAAGAACTCTACACTGCCTTTGTCACTGCAGCAGTTGAGAATAGTAATTAGCTAAATCAGAACCTTTGAGAAGAATCTCAGAGGTTTTTTGCTTGCATATTTAGGATATGAGTTGCAAAATAAAAACATAGTGATATAATTAACATAAAAAATCCTAAGGAGGATTTACAATGAAAAAAATCACACTATTTGGTTTATCTCTAGCAGGTCTAGCTTTACTGGCTTTTCCTCATTCAGGGCAGGCATTTGAGCTTAAAGAAGAATGGGTTGTCAAGTGTGGAGTGCAGTATCAAGATGGAAAGATTCTTCGATTCAACAATGGCCATGAAGTAGATATTAAAGTATTGGATTTGCCAAAAAACGAGAAAATCGAGTGGACGGTCAGTCTCAATGGTCAAGATCAAACTGTCAATTTCCTAGGTCAAGAAAAGGACAAGTCTATGATGGGCGTAGAGGGGCGTTACCTGAATTTCTATGTTCCATATGGCTATAGAGGAGATATCAAGGTCGAGGCTAAGAGCGGAAACGAAGTGAAGACCTGGTTAACGAAAGTTGTGGATGATATTCATAATGATAGTGGAAAGAGAGGTTATTATCGTATTGAAGAATCAAATAATCAATACACCTACCTTGATACAAAATGGGATTATCAAACCAAGACCTACACTGCTACCTTACCAGAGACTGTCAATGGTCAAAAAGTATTTGCTTGGGCAGACGACTATGAAGAATTGAAACTTCAAAAACCAGGAGTTATCAGTCATTCCTACAGGGGGGCAGGAGCCTTCAAAATACTTTATCCGATTGTAAAAGCAGAAAGCTGGCTAAAAAAGAATTACAGTGAAAAGTGGTACTATCAAAAACAAGGCCAATTAGTGCAGAAGGATTGGGTTAAGGACAAGGGAACTTGGTACTTTATGAATGATAAAGGAGTCATGTTCAATCAAACTTGGCTTTATCAAGGTAGCAACTGGTATGCCTTTAAATCATCAGGAGCTATGATTGCGAGTGACTGGCTTTACGACCAAGGTAAGTGGTACTATTTATCAACTTCAGGAGCCATGAAAGCAAGCACTTGGGTTTATGACAAGGGAGAATGGTATTATGTAAGTTCTTCTGGTGCCATGCTAGCGAATGATTGGGTCAAAGATAATGGTAAGTGGTATTATCTGGCTTCATCAGGTAAGATGCTTCGCAATACCTACACACCTGATGGTTACTACGTTGGCAACTCAGGTGCCTGGCAATAAGAATAAGAAGCCCTTTTCCTTAAAGGAAGAGGCTTTTTACTTGCTTTTCTGCTTCTTCTTCATTTGTCCTAAAGCCTTTTTTGTGTTAAAATGAATGGTATGAAAGCTAAAAAAATGTGGATGGCAAGTCTGGCTCTGCTTGGTATTGGGAGCCTTGCCCTTGCTACGAAAAAAGTTGCAGATGACCATAAGCTCAGGAAGACTCAGGAAGAGTTGACAGCGATTGTGCGAGACCATTTTTCAGACATGGGGGAAATTGCGACCCTCTATGTTCAAGTTTATGAAAGCAGTCTGGAGAGCTTGGTTGGTGGCGTCATTTTTGAGGATGGCCGTCATTATACCTTTGTCTATGAAAATGAAGACCTAGTCTATGAGGAGGAAGTCTTATGATACAACCAGCAAGTTTAGAAGAATTGGCATCTTTAGTAGAAAAAGATGGCAAGAAGGTCTTCCTTTTTGTGGCGGACTGGTGTGGCGATTGTCGTTATATCTATCCTGCCTTGCCAGAGATTGAGGAGACCAATCCAGAGTTCACCTTTATTCGAGTGGACCGAGACCAGTATATGGATTTGGCCAAACTCTGGGATGTTTACGGAATTCCTAGCCTTGTTGTTCTAGAAAAAGACAAGGAAATTGGTCGTTTTGTTAATCGCGACCGTAAAAGCAAGCAACAAATTAACGACTTTTTAGCAGGACTGAAATAGGAGAAAAAGGAAACAATGATTTTTACATATAATAAAGAACATGTCGGTGATGTCCTTATGGTCATCGTGAAAAATAGCGGAGATGCCAAACTGGATGTGGAGCGCAAAGGCAAGGTTGCCCGTGTTTTCCTCAAAGAAAATGGGGAAACAGTGGCTTGGAATATTTTCGAAGTTTCAAGTTTGTTTGAAATTGCAGAGCGCGGTCAAGTCTTTTTGACAGATGAGCAAGTCGCTCGTTTGAACCAAGAATTGCAGGCGGAAGGTTTTGCAGAAGAAATTGTCAATGACAAGGAACCTAAGTTTGTTGTTGGTGAAATTGTCGAGATGGTAGCCCATCCAGATAGTGACCACCTCAACATCTGCCAAGTTGCAGTCGCTAGTGATAAGACTGTACAAATCGTTGCAGGAGCTCCCAATGCGCGTGTCGGGTTGAAAACCATTGTGGCTCTTCCTGGAGCAATGATGCCAAAAGGCAACCTCATTTTCCCAGGTGAACTTCGTGGTGAAAAGAGTTTTGGAATGATGTGCAGTCCTCGTGAACTTGCCTTGCCAAATGCTCCGCAAAAACGAGGGATTATTGAATTATCAGAAGACCAAGTTGTTGGAACTCCATTTGATCCAGCTAAACACTGGACTGCCTAAGAAGTTGTTAATATCTGATAGACCAGATAGAAGGAAATAAGATGGCAAAAAATGTTGTGATTACAGGAGCGACATCAGGAATTGGTGAAGCGATTGCGCGTGCTTATCTGAAGCAGGGTGAGAATATCGTTCTAACCGGACGACGGACAGACAGACTAGAAGCCCTTAAGTCGGAGTTTGCAGAAGCCTTCCCAAATCAGACAGTTTGGACTTTTCCGCTAGATGTCACAGATATGACCATGGTAAAGAATGTCTGCTCTGATATTCTAGAAACGATAGGGAAGATTGACGTCTTGGTTAATAACGCCGGTCTGGCTCTAGGTTTAGCACCCTATAAGGATTATGAAGAGTTGGATATGTTGACCATGCTGGATACCAATGTCAAAGGTTTGATGGCAGTTACTCGCTGTTTCTTGCCAGCAATGGTAAAAGCCAATCAAGGACATATCATCAACATGGGGTCAACCGCAGGAATCTACGCCTATGCAGGTGCAGCAGTTTATTCAGCTACCAAGGCAGCGGTTAAGACCTTTTCAGATGGTCTGCGAATTGATACCATCGCAACGGATATCAAGGTGACGACCATTCAGCCTGGAATTGTCGAAACAGATTTTTCCACAGTGCGATTTCATGGTGATAAAGAACGAGCTGCGTCCGTTTACCAAGGAATCGAAGCCTTGCAAGCTCAGGATATTGCAGACACAGTAGTCTATGCGACCAGTCAACCTCGTCGTGTTCAGATTACAGATATGACCATTATGGCAAATCAACAGGCGACAGGTTTCATGGTTCATAAAAAGTAAAAAATTTCCTCGAAAAGTTACAAATTTCTGTAACTTTTTTTGATTTCCTACGAATAGATAAGTAGGAGGAAGAAAAATGTATAATAAAGTTATCTTAATTGGACGCTTGACGTCTACACCAGAATTGCACAAAACCAACAATGACAAGTCAGTGGCGCGCGCAACTATCGCTGTAAATCGTCGTTACAAAGACCAAAATGGGGAACGAGAAGCTGACTTTGTCAATATGGTCCTATGGGGCAGATTAGCAGAAACCTTGGCAAGTTACGCAACCAAAGGAAGTCTCATTTCTGTGGATGGAGAACTTCGTACCCGTCGTTTTGAGAAAAATGGTCAAATGAACT